>NZ_RQGQ01000017.1:0-300000 GCF_004770265.1 Leptospira congkakensis | reverse complement strand
CTGTCACCTGTAAAGGCGCATTGGCTGGCGGGCTTACAGGGTTCGCACTGGTTTCCGCTTTGGGTTCTGGTTTTTCTTCCGCGATGAGTGCCAGAGGAAAGGAGTAGATACACCAAAGAAGGAATACCGTTCGAAATGGATTGGGAATGGATTGAAACATAACTGTAATTTTTGTAATAAATGTCACAGTTGGAAGGATGGAGGAAATGGCAAAAGGAAATCAGACCTAAATTTTCAGAATATTTACCATTTCAGACTCATTTTTCCTTTTCTTACCAAAGAAATTTAAAATACTGATCCCTGATCTATGAAAAAAGCACTAATAACCGGAATCACAGGCCAAGACGGTTCCTATTTGGCAGAACTCCTGCTCCAAAAAGGGTACGAAGTCCATGGAATCGTTCGTAGAACGAGCCTTTTCAATCGTAACCGAATAGAACATCTACATGGAAACTCAAACCTCCACCTCCATTATGGAGACATGACAGATTCTTCTAACCTAAACAGAATCTTAGAAAAAATCCAACCAGCAGAAATCTATAATCTTGCTGCTCAGTCCCATGTTCAGGTTTCTTTTGAAGTTCCTGAATATACAGCTGAGGTAGACGCAGTAGGAACTTTACGAATTCTAGATGCCATCAAACAAACTGGGATCAATACACGGTTTTACCAAGCATCTACATCTGAACTTTACGGCCTTGTCCAAGAAGTTCCACAAACTGAAAAAACACCATTTTACCCACGTTCTCCTTATGCAGTAGCAAAACTTTATGCATATTGGGCAGTTGTGAATTACAGAGAAGCGTACAATTTGCACGCTTCTAACGGTATTTTATTCAATCACGAATCTCCAAGACGTGGGGAAACCTTTGTGACAAGAAAAATCACACTTGGCGTTGCTGCTGTCAAAGCGGGAAAACTTCCTTACATCACAATGGGAAACATTGATTCTAAACGTGACTGGGGTTACGCTCCTGACTACGTAGAAATGATGTGGATGATGTTACAGAAAGATACTCCAGATGATTATGTTGTGGCAACCAACGAAACTCATACAGTGCGCGAGTTTATCGAAGAGTCTTACAAAATTGCAGGATTCGAAGTAGTTTGGGAAGGTAAGGACGACAAAGAAATCGGTAAAGACAAAAAAACTGGCCAAGTTCTTGTCAAAATTGATCCAAAATACTATAGACCTACTGAAGTTGAACTTCTTATTGGAAATCCAGAAAAAGCAAAACGTCAGTTAGGTTGGGAACCAAAAGTAAAGTTTAAAGAATTGGTTAAAATCATGATGGAAGCTGATTTAAAGGACCAAGGATTTTAATCACCGAAAAGAATCTCTTTCATAGGTGCGTTTTACCAAGAGATTTGTAACGATTCACAAACTCTTGGTTTGGAATTTGAGGATGGCCTTCCCTTTGTAATTCGGGAAGGAGTCCTTCTACAAAATACATTTTTATATTTCCTTTGTGTTTTGCCGGAACTTCTCCTCTGTATTCACATTGGAAAAAATCTTTTACCAGTTCATAGGTAGATGAGGATATATTGATCTTTCCAGTCATTCCCGATGATTCACATCGACTGGCAGTATTTACCGTATCACTCCAAACATCATAAGCAAACTTTTTATCCCCAATGACTCCTGCAATTAACTCTCCCGAATGAATTCCTAGTCTTAGTTGCCAATAAGGTAAACCTTGTGCCGCTTTGATTTCTTTCATTTGGTTCATAAAGGCTTGGATTTCGAGAGCCGCTAAAACACTATCAATCGCATGTGTATAATTGGTTTTGGGAATCCCACCAACAAACATATAACTATCACCAATGGTTTTTAGTTTTTCGAGTTTGTGACGTTCCATCAAACTATCAAAATAAGAAAAACAACGATCGAGTTCTTCCACAAGTTCTGAAGGGGAAAGAGTTTCTGCTATTTTTGTAAATCCTTCAAAATCCGTAAAACAAACAGTAGCTGATGGATAATGTCTAGGTTTACTCACTCCATTTTGTTTTAATTCCCTGGCAACTTCCAATGGTAAAACATTGAGTAACAGACTTTCTGACTTTTGGTGTTCTGCGATGAGTTTGTCTTCTGCTCTGTTGACTGCTTTTACGAATTGATTGATTAAAAGAATAAAAAATATAACAATTAAAGTTAAGGGTGGCATTAAATAATCAGCCGGAACAACCCATTTCGGTGGACCATAGAGACCTTCATTTCCCATAACTCTATAATAGAATTGAGAACCTAAAAATAAAAACGCAGACAAACTCACAAAGAACCATCTCAGTTTAATATTTTTACGAGGGATCATCAAAAAAGGCATAACCGAAAAAAGTAAAAATCCAAGGGGAGCTGGATCATCTGCCTGGAAAAAGGTAAGTGAGGCTATGTGAAAATTACTCGAAGAGAGTGCAAATACCGCACTCATCGCATAACTTCCTTTATATAAAAGGTAACGAGAGTAAGCCAAAGGTATTACTAAAACTAAATAAGAGATAAAAGAAGTTAAATGGGTTTCGGGTGGTTCTGTAAAATAAATAATAGGTACAAGTAAAGAAGGAATCAAAAACATAATGGTTTGGAAAGTGGCATTCACTCGTAAAGCACGAGCACTTTCATCACTTAAGCCCTTTGTGAGATGAACAAGTTGTAAACGGTTTAGAATTTTTTGAATGCGTTTGGACATAACGGGAAATTAAAAATTGATACGAATGAAAATCAATTCAATTTGTTATGTTGGAAATTTAGTTTTGTGAGAATCAATAAATAACCCAATCAGAATCAACTCTAGAGAAAGGCAGATTTTCAGATTGGGTTTTTAGTGGGTTAAAATTGGAAAAATTAAATTGGTTTAAAGTCCGAAAAACTGATCTAACATCAACTTCTTTAAAGTTTCTTTTAGTTTGTCTTGGATGTTGACAATCTTAACTGTCATTTTCTTTTCATCAGCTTTGTTTTTAAAAGAGAGGAGACGAGAGATTCCAAGAGAACTCACTATCACCACTTTCTCCAAATCCAAATAGATTTCCTGAGCATTCTTTTCTAAAATTTCTGCTAAAATTTCACGAAGTTCCGGTGCATTTCCATCGAGAATCTGATCCATAAAACGAACACGAATCGTATTTCCCTTTTCTTCTACTAGTATCTTATCACTCATATTTTGCTGGCCTCTAACATAAGTCAGGAGGGAAAAGTTGGCAAGAAGTTATTTCAGCTTCTTGAGCTTATTCTCCATGTTAGCCTTTTTATGATAGAATTGGACGAGTTTTTCTAGCTCTGCCATGTCGGAACAAACAATTTTTCCCATATCCATACGAATAAATTTATTATTCTTCATGATATCGGAGATGATGAGTTCGTCTTTTGGATCGGTGAGGCCTACCATTTTGAGAAGGTCTTTGGTTCCAATTTCAAAATTGTAAGCTTGTTTGGGTGTCACTTTGATTCGGTTCTTTTCAGCCAAAGTCATGAGTGTATCCACAATTCGACCTTGTGGGTCTTTTAGAAGTAGGTTCGCAAGTTGTTTGTAAGCAATCCAAATTCGTTCAGAGAGTAGTGTAATGAGACGAGTTGCCAATTGAGGTTGGGCTTTTACCATCCCTTCAAAGTTGGCTTTGTTGATGGCAAGTAGTTCCACATCACCCGCTGCCACTGCAGAAGCGGAGCGAGGTTTGTTGTCGAGGATGGCCATCTCTCCGAAAATATCTCCTGCTTGGAGAACGGCGAGCATCACTTCGTTTTGGTTTACGATTTTGGAAATTTTAACCTTTCCACTTTGTAAAATGAATAATTCCTTACCTGGTTCATGTTCACAAAAGATCATCTCACTATCTTTGTAGTTTCGATTGAATTTATTGTAATCAATGGGAGCTGATTGGAATGGCTGGTTGATTGTCTGCAAACGTAGTTTTGCCTGCGGAACAAACTGCCCATTGGGAAGGTGTTTTAAATAACTTTGGTAAGCAAAGGTTGCATGGGATGTATTCTGTTGTTGGAAGTAGTATTCACCGATCTTAAAGAGTTCGTTTGGATCTTCTTCAACAGCATTTCTAAAAGACAATCTTGTGATTGTGGTATCAAATTGGCGTAACTTCATGGAGAAGAAACGAATGATATTCATTGCAACGGCAGTAGACTTTTGGATTAAGGTTCCAAACTGGTCGTAACTAACAGAAATTAAAGATACATTGGTAAGTGAAGTGGCAGATTCGATCTGAGGGTGTTGGCTCATGGCAGCAACTACACCGAAAAAATCACCAGGTCCTAAAACTTGGTTCGGATCTTCGCCGACAACAGCCGTCTCACGAGTGACACGTACCTTCCCCTCGCGGATGATATAGAAATTGTTCGCATCCTTTTTCCCCTCTACAATGATGTAGGAGTTCGCCGGGAAAGTAACCATTTGAAAAAACGACATTCTTAAATCTCTGAACCCTTTTTGCTCAACGTGCCTAGTTTATTATCGGAGATCCCTAGGGCAATATTTTCGTAAAAATTACTTATTTTTACTCTCTCCCAAAATTTCCATCTGAGTCAGTTCTAATTCCGCTTCTTGTGCAATTTTACTGGAATACGTATTTTTGATAATGTCCTGAAAAATCTGATAGGCTTTGTCTTCTCGACCCATACGGACATAGGCTTTGCCGGAAATTAAGTAGGATTCGAGTCCTTCTTCTGTATTAGGAAATTCTTTATAAATTTTCAGTTCATTTTCGGCAAGTGCCAAAATATCTCCTGTCATTCTATAATTGGAGCTTAATGCCTTTCTTACCTCACGTGTTTTCGGATGGCTAGGGTAGAGGATTAAAAAACTTTTACAAGATTCAACCGATTGCCAGTGATTCCGGTCTTCCAAAAATTCTTTTGCCTTTTTGTAGAGGAGATCTCCTTGTTTGGTTCGTTCTTCAGCAAAAATTTGGCTTATAGAACGCTCCGCTTGGAGCGAAAGATTCCCCAAAAGGATAAGGATTCCTAGGGCGAATAGGCTAGGTTTCCTGAATTTCCAGACTGTCGAATTCTGTCTCATTACTATCAGTTTCGGTCAGAACCTGAATTCTCGTGAACGGGTTTTTCTTCCGAGAGAGCAAGAATTTTCGGAACTCCTGTCAAATCCCATAATTCAGCGGAAGCCTTCATTCGTTTTCCCTTTGGGAGTGGAAAAACGAATCGTCCTTTTCCTTCTGGCCCCGACTTCAATTCAATTTGGTGTTTGGTTAAGTCTCCCATCCTACGTTCTCGTAGTGGTGGGATGGGAAAACTTCGTAATTTTTCTTCTGCAGGATAGAGATTCAACTGAATCATATAAGAAGTATTGGTTTTTCCTGAGTATTCGTAATTGAGAATATAGCCAGATTCGGATCCATCTTCGTAAGGAAGGATGTTTAGAATTTTGATTTGGTTTTCAGAGTTTGTGGGAGTGATTGGATTCGAATTAGTTGTTCCCGTGACCGTTTGTGGTTCCAATGTAGAGTTAAAAAAGATTCGTTTGAAAGACGAATCATAATCTTCCGGCCGTTTCAAAGAATAATAATTCCCATCTCCTAAAATGGAAAGGCGTTTTAAGTCTTCTTCCCCTTTGGGATCAATATCAATCCCAAGGACTTGTAATCGGAATTTTTTTCCCGATTGTTTCATTTGGTAAAGAACCGCTTTCGGATCTCCATCACAACTTTCCACTCCATCAGAGATAAAAATAATTTCCGTTTCTTGGACATCATTCAAAAGAAACTCTCCGACCACATTTAAGGTTTGTGCTATGGGAGTGGATCCTGCAGGGACAATGGATGAAATTTTTTGACTCACAATGGAGGCTGCCCCTCGTTGGATGGGGTGATACAATCTTGCGGAAGAACAACCAGCGATTCGATTCCCGTAAGCAACAAGTCCCACACTCACATCTTTTGGCATTCCTCCGAGGACTTGTAAAAGTTTTTCTTTGGCAACGGCCATCCTTGTTTTTCCATCCCATTTTTCTGACATGGAACCACTGGCATCGAGTATAAACACATATCTTTTGTTAGGTTGTGATTGTGTGGAAAGAGGAAAATAGGAAAGTAAAAACAAAATAAAACTTAAGGTGGCATAAGATTTTGTTAATGGCCGACCTAGGTTTTTCATTTTTTCCCGCACCTGTACACCATCGGCGGAAATCGAATTAGACCTTAGAGGGATTTGGGGTCCAAAAAGGGCGGTTTGGATAGGTTTGGTTTTACGAGAAGCGGTGTTCTATCAAAGGATGAATGTGTTCGAAGGAACCGCAAAATCATTTCGCAAGTGGCTCCCCAAAGTAGACCCTCTGGCAAATCAAAATAATAAGCAAAATGATCCCTTCCTGGGATTTGGATGGAATAGAATGGACTTGTCCAAAGATCAGAAAAGGGAACGAGTAAGACTCTTTCGACTTCATCCGTATTGTGCTGAAAGGAAAAATCACCATCATAAGTGGCTAAAAATGGGGTGATATGGAAACCGGTCCTTGTATGGAGACCTTCCAATTTTCCAAGAACCTTCAAACTGGAGCGGTGAACTCCCATCTCTTCTTCCCATTCCCGAAGGGCCGTGACAAGAAGATTGGGATCTTCTTTTTCTTTCACACCTCCCGGAAAGGAGATTTGGCCGGGATGAGATTTTAAGTTTTTAGAACGTTCGGTAAGGATGATTCCTTCTGCAAATTCTTTAGATCCAAAAAGGGGAAAGACCACCCCAGACTTCACTTCGGTTGTGTCTGGGATTTCGTCGAAGTCCTTTGAAAGCTTTTTTACAAAGGATTCGTAGGGTAACATCAACCCTCGTCTTTCGCGTTTTGGTTTTGTTTTTTCCTACGTTTGGCAACAAATGCTTCTTTGGAACGAATGGCCACCAAACGGTTGATCATCGAATCAAAAGGAAGTCCTTGGATGGCCGCAAGTAAACTTGGACCGTAGTTTTGTACTTTCCAATCGGAAAATACATGTAGGGCTTTTAGTTCTTCTAAGGTTTTTGGGGCTGCACGTAAAATAACAATGAGTTGTTTGTTCGAAGGAAGAAGGGAATGTTCCATCCGTCTAGCGCGCATAATACGGAGTCGCCATTTTTTAGCGTTTTCGAATTTATGGTTTTCGTCTTCGTTTAAGTCTTCGCCATGACGTTTTGAAAGTTCAGAAGTATCAATCGGATCATTGTATTCCGCAGTCAAAAGTTTGAAAATTTCGGTTCCGTCTTTTTTGCCAAACCATTCCACACATTTTTCTTCGTTCGGATGTCCTTTGACTGCTTGTGACAATCTATCATTATTAAAAACGCGGAAACTTGCTTTGTTGATTCGTTTTGCTTTTTCGTCACGATAACGAAGGAGTTCTAAAATCTTTCTTCTTTCGAGTGGAGTGAAATTGAGAATGTCAGGAAATTTTCCAAGAGAGAATCCTTCTCCTTCTTTGGCTACATACTCTTCAGAAGCTATGAATTCAAATTCTGATTTTGCCTCATCGTAGAGAGTTCTACGTTTGAGTTCTTCTTCCATTTTCAACCAAATGGATTCTAAATAAGCAGTGTCTAGTGCTGCATACTTAAGTTGTTGTTTTTGAAGGGGACGAATTTCCCAATTAGACTTCTGTTCTACTTTAGAAAGTGTTACTTTATGGTAATGTTCGACAACATGTGATAACGAACTTTGTTCTAATGACAACAAACGAGAACTGATCATTGTATCTGCCGTGTTCACAAATTTAAACCCAAAGTCTCTTTTTAAGGCTTTGATGTCGTCTTGTGCCGAGTGGAAGATTTTGAGAATGTTCTCATCTTCGAATAAAGGACCCAAAGCTGACAAATTTGTGATCTTTAGTGGGTCAATCAGGTAATTTTTGCCATTAGAATTGATCTGGATGAGGCAAACTTTGGGATAGTACGTGTAATAACCGGAGGACTCGGTGTCGATCGACATGATTTTGGACTGTCTGAGATTGATCAGAGCTAAATCCAAAGCTTTTGCTGTATCAACGAGAATATAGTTGGAATTGATTTGCATCTAATTGGGATTTTGGAAATACTGCAATTGTCATTCTAACAATGATTCTCCAATCTGACAAACCAAAAGAAGAATGTGCCATTTTCGGCATCTACAATAGCAAGGAAGCTGCTAATTTTACCTACCTAGGTTTGTACTCGATGCAACACCGAGGCCAGGAGTCCAGTGGGATCGTCACAACCGATGGATCTCACTTATACCGGTATGCCAACATGGGTCTCGTGGCAAATATCTTCACTCAACCGAAGATCAAAGAGCTCATTGGGGATGCGGCCATTGGTCACAACCGGTATTCCACAACGGGAGCGAGTTTTTTACGAAATGCTCAGCCCATCCGCGTGGAATCCCACTTAGGTCCTGTGGCTCTTGCCCACAATGGAAACCTAGTCAACTCCTGGGACATTCGAAATCGCCTCGAAAGAGACGGATCGATCTTCCAAACCACCATCGATTCTGAAGTCATCGTCCACTTAATGGCGAAAAGCCATAAAACAGATTTGTTAGAAGCACTTTGTGAATCACTTGCACAAGTTCGTGGTGCCTACTCTCTGTTAGTTTTAACTCCTAGATACCTAATTGCGGTAAGAGACCCAAATGGTTTCCGACCACTTGTCATGGGGAAACGTTCGGATGGGGCGATTGTATTTGCTTCGGAAACCTGTGCTTTTGATATCACAGAAACGGAATATGTAAGAGATGTGGAACCGGGGGAGATGGTTGTCATAGACCACACCGGAATGCGTTCTCTCTATCCATTCCCAAAAGCAAAACCAAGCCTTTGTATTTTTGAATATATCTACTTCGCAAGACCTGATTCTTATATTTTCGAAGAATCAGTTTACAAAGTAAGAAAATCCCTCGGTCGCCAGCTTGCACGTGTTATGCCAGTGGAAGCCGATGTGATCATTCCTGTTCCCGATTCCGCAAATATTGCGGCACTTGGTTACAGTGAAGAGTCAGGAATTCCTTACCAAAGTGGTCTTGTGCGTTCTCATTATATTGGTCGAACCTTCATTGAACCGGATCAAAAGATTCGGGATTTTGGAGCCAAAATCAAATACAATGTGGTGAAAGAAGTGGTGAACGGGAAACGTGTTGTCATCATTGACGACTCGGTGATGCGGGGAACCACAAGCCGCAAAATCATCAAAATGATTCGTAATGCTGGTGCTAAAGAAATCCATTTCCGAGTTTCTGCACCACCAACGGTCTCTCCATGTTACTACGGAATCGATATTCCTACACATAAAGAACTCATTGCATCCACACATAGCATTGATGAAATCCAAAAGTATCTTCGTGTGGATTCCCTTGCTTATTTAACATTGGATACAATGCACAAAGCGGTAGAAGGACATAAGGGTGGTGGATTTTGTGATGCTTGTTTCACATCCAATTACCCAGTGGAATTCCAAGACCATGCGGGAAACCAAAAGTCACTCTTTACGGAATACGCGACGGAAGAGTAATGGAAGAACTTGAACTTTCCAAAACCTTTGGTTTTGAAGCCGCACATTTTTTACCAAATGTTCCCGAAGGCCATAAATGCAAAAGAATGCATGGCCATAGCTTTCGTTTTGCTGTGTATCTCAAAGGAGAAATTGATCCGCATACAGGTTGGATCATGGACTTTGGGGAACTAAAATCCATCGTAAAACCAATCTTAGACGAACATTTGGATCATTATGTTTTAAATGATGTTCCTGGACTTGAAAATCCAACGAGTGAAAACATTGCAGTATGGCTTTGGAACCAATTAAAACCAAAATTGCCACTGCTCGATAAAATCACTCTCTACGAAACTTGTACTAGCTCTTGTGTATACAGAGGGCCGAAAAAGTAAATGGTTTCCGTTACGGATTCCTCTCCCAAATCCAAATCTGAAAAAAAAGGTGCCGTTGTACTTCTGTCAGGTGGACTCGATTCAACCACTTGTCTTTATGTGGCAGCAAAAGAATTCGGTTATCCTAAAAACAAAAAATTACCTATACTCGCTTTATCTTTCGATTATTCTCAAAAACATAAAATTGAACTGATCAAAAGTAAAAAAATCGCGAAAACTCTCGGTATCAAACATGTGATCCAAAAATTGGATCCGGGATTCTTTTTGGGAAGTTCTCTCACTGAAAAAAAAATCAAGGTGAGAAAGAACGCAAAATTCTTGTTTAGTGGTAATGAAAAAGAGATTCCGAATACTTATGTTCCTGGAAGAAATATATTATTTCTTTCGTTTGCATTGTCACTCGCAGAAGGTCATGGCTATGATTCCATTTACATTGGAGTCAATGCACTTGATTATTCAGGATACCCGGATTGCCGGCCAGAATTTATCGAATCCTTCCAAAAGATGGCAAATCTCGGGACAAAAAAAGGTGTGAGTGGCGATGGTGATTCCATCCAAATCAAAACTCCACTTTTGCATCTGGGCAAAAAAGAAATTATTGAACTGGGAATCCAGGTAGACGCTCCACTCCACCTAACTCATTCTTGTTATGATCCTGTGCGTGGAAAACCTTGTGGCAAGTGTGATTCATGTATTTTAAGGGCGAAAGGATTTTTAGAGGCAGGGATTTTAGATCCGGCCATACAAAGTCAATAAAACTTAGAAGGGTTCTATGAGAATTCGAATACTTTTATTTTTAATTATACTTCCTCTTACTTTTCAATGTACACAAAGTAATCTCAATAATCCATCAGATTCAAATTCAAAAGCATATTTAGAAACTGCTATATGGACTTGTTTGAACCAACTTGTTCCTTGTTTTGAAATCAAACAACAAAACCAAGGTATCAAACAATGGACAAGACTGTTAGGTGGTACTTCCGGAATTACAACGAATTCATTTGCATCGGCTACCGATTCCGAAGGTAATAATTATATCGCTGGCAAAGTAACCGGAGCCCTTCCTGGGCAAACAAAAATAGCTAATGGATTGTATACGGATCTTTTTTTAGCAAAGTACGATCCTAATGGGAATCGACTGTGGATTCGACAGATGGGCTCAGTAGGCAATAATCATTCTGATATTCAGTCGATACATGTAGATACTTTTGGTGATGTCATTTTAACAGGATCAACGGTTGGTGCCTTTGTTGGATATTCATCTACTGATTTTGGATCTTTATTGATCAAATTCTCTAGTGCAGGGGAATTACTTTGGTCAAAAATCTTTTACGCAAATGCAACTCAACTAATTGCGGGAGTGGGCATCACTTCAGATTTACAAGGAAATATTTATATTACAGGACATACGGAATTAACAAACATTGATGATGAGAATGCCGGTGGTCCATATAATGTGTTTGTTTTCAAATACGACAAATATGGTTCCATAGTATGGAAACGATTGTTAGGTAGAAATAGTATGTCAATTTATGGAGTGAAAGCGACATACGATCCTTCTACGAACCAAATTTACGTCGTGGGCCATGTGATTGGTTCGGGAACTTTTTTTGACCAAACTCTTTCTGGTAGCCAAGATAGTTTTGTTTTAGGATTTCATCCAGATGGTTATTACAAATGGGCGAAGATTTTGGGTACAACCGGTGCCAATTTATGGATCAGAGGTGTTTCTGCAGACAAAAGAGGATTCTTTTATATTGCGGGTGATGTTAGTGCGGGTTACGATGGAGAAAGTTTTTCTGGTTCGGTTGGTGAGCTGTTAGTGAAATTTGATAGTAAGGGAAACAGAGAATGGACGAAGTTAAGAGGAGCTGGTACAGGTACAACAACTACTTCTAGGGGCATTTATGCTGATAATGCCGGTAATGTCTATACGGTTGGATGGACCACTGGAAATCTTTCAGGAGTGACATTGAATGGAACTCAAGATGTTTATCTATCGAAATATCATTTTAATGGAAATCTGGAATGGACAAGGTTATCCGGAAACAGCTTGGTAACGTTAGATGGTATGGCTTTATCTTCCGATCGATATGGTACCATTTACTTAACCGGAGGAACTACTGGAAATTTGGATGCACAAACGAAAACAGGGGTAAAGGATGCTTTTGTCATTCAATATAAATAGAATTCATCTGGAAAATTTTGTCTAAAATGCGACCATTTCTACTTCTTATCATTTTGATTCTATATCAATGCAAACCTTTGTCGTTTAACAATCCTTCGGATGGAAACACAAAAGCTTTTTTAGAAACACAATTACTTCGTTGTTTTTTGGAAGATAAAGAATGCTTCGAAATCCCACAAGACAACCAAGGTGTCAAAGAATGGACAAGGTTACTTGGCCAATCGGGAACGATCACTACTTATTCCTTATCCAATGCAGCTGAAAGAAATGGATTCATTTATCAACTTGGTACAACAACAGGATCTTTATTGAATCAGCCAAAAATATCTCCTGCTCTTGGCCCTGTTGATGTTTTTGTATCCCAATTTGATCGAGAAGGAAATGTTTCTCGGTTGAAACAGATGGGCAGTTCAGTTGTTTCTTCAACATATGCAGAACTGATTCATATCGATGCTTTTGGAGATCTTTGTATCGTTGGAAGTTCCAATGGCCCTTTTAATGAACTTCCAGCAAGTGGTGGAGGTAGTCTTGTGATTAAAATGCATCCTTCCGGAATTGTATATTGGACAAGAATTTTTCCGACGGGTGATGAAACATTAGGGTCAGGGATCACTTCCGATAATGAAGGAAACGTTTACATCACAGGTAATACCGAAACTCAAGTAGTTAACGGTGAAACAGCAGGTAATACTCGTAATGTGATTATTATTAAATATAACAAAAATGGTGATTTACTTTGGACAAGGTTGATTGGCCAAGTAGGTTTTACAGCTTATGGGCACCAAATTCAATTTGATCCGGTTTCTAATCATCTATTCGTAGCAGGAATTGTGGGAGGTTCCGGTTCCTTTTTAGGCACAACATTACCAGGAGGAGTATCTGATTCTTTTTTATTTTCTTTAGACACAGAAGGTGTAGTGAAATGGTCGCGGTATTTGGGATTACCAGGTGCAACGACTAAGATTGTGGGAATGTCTTTGGATAAAAAAGGTTCTGTTTATCTGGTAGGAGATACTAGCGGGGATTTAGATGGCCAATCTAAAGATGGAAATACGGTTCAAGCTCTAACAAAATTTAACGTATCGGGTAAGAAAATTTGGACACGATTGTTGAATGGTGGCGGAACATCAAACACCAATGGAATTCAAGTTTATGCTGACAATGCATTTCATGTTTATACTACGGGTTATACGACTGGTACTCTAAATGGAAACACACTCATTGGTGTGCAAGATGCCTACCTTTCCAAATATGATGGAGACGGATACTTAATTTGGACCAAAACTACAGGGAATAGTGGATCGACTGTCTATGGAAGTGGTATATCGGCGGATCGATATGGAACAATTTATTTTTCTGGTTTTACCAATGGAAGTATAGATGGTCAGGTCAAACAAGGGGCAATCGATGCCTTTCTAATCAAATACAAATAATATATGTATGATATTCAATTTAAAAGATTCTTCTGCTTTTTTCTTTCTTTTTTCTTATTACAATGTGATCACAAACAAAAAAAAAATGAGGAACTCTTATTCACTTTAGTAAAACCATCTTTAGGAATGTTTGGTGATAGTATCATGGCATTTTGGCCGGCGGAGGATCAATTAAAACCTTTTGTCATTGTTAAAAACGCATTCCCGGTTCGTCCATCTTCAGAGATATTGGAAGTTGCTAAAAATGATAAATTACATTATACGGCCTGTTTGTATAATGCAGGGATAAATGATTTTTTAGGAAATTTTTCACCACAAGACTTTCAAATCCAAAATACAATTAACAATCAGTTACAAACAATTGTTATTCTACAAAATCGATGTGAGCACTTGTTGGTTCTGAACGTTTGGTACGTGGAGTTTCCATGGCCCTCGGAAGCTGTAGTGCGGCTTAATAAGGCAATGAAAGAAAATATATTATCTGTTCCACGTATTGATTCGGAAAGATTTATTCAGAAGTCAGACCTTTTGGATGGCGGCCATCTAACAGATATTGGATATAATAAATTAGCAAAATTAACATTGGAGCATTTCCGGACAAAAATTCCTTGGATTGATTTCCTGCCTAAATGATAAAAGTATTTACACTGACCGAAGGCATGGAAACAATTAACCAATAATTAGGATATTCGAAGTGTTATTTAATTCATTAGTATTCGTTCTTTTTTTTGTTATTTTATACACAGTTTATTGGCAGCTAAATTCTAGATTCCAAAAACTAACAATCCTACTGGGTTCACTCATTTTTTACGGATACTGGGATGTGTTTTTTTTATTACACTTCCTATTTATAGTTTTCATTAACTTTCTATTTTATCATTTCCTAAACTATAAATTTACCAAAACAAATATTACATTCGTTGTTATTTTTAACATGTTGAATTTAGTATTTTTTAAATACTTCTATTTTTTGATCAACATAGCTACAGATCTTTTTGGATTTCAACAAATTGCAGAAGTAACCACCAAGTTGCCGAATATAATTCTACCACTTGCTATCAGTTTTTATACATTTCAAATTTTAGCATTTCAGATTGATGTTTACAGAGGAAAAATCCAATCCAAAGTATCCTTAGAAGATTTCACAATATTCATCATGTTTTTCCCACAGTTGATTGCGGGACCAATCATGAGACATACGGATTTTTTTAAACAGTTACATAGTAAAAAAAGGTTTCTCGAACTTCCTTTTAATGCAGGTGGTTACTTAATTTTATTAGGTGTTCTTAAAAAAGTAATTATAGCAGACAATATTTCTCCGATCATTGAACCTTTCTTTAGTCATCCGGAAAATTTTGATACGTTCAGTGCTTTAGTGTCAATTTATGGTTTTGCTATCCAAATCTACTGTGACTTTTCCGGTTACTGTGATATTGCTAGAGGACTAGCGTTGTTATTAGGATATGATATTCCTGTTAACTTTAATGCACCATACTTCTCAACATCCTTAAAAGAGTTTTGGCAAAGATGGCATATCACACTTTCCCAGTGGTTACGTGACTATTTATATATCGTGTTAGGTGGAAATCGATTTGGAAATTTTAGAACTTATTTTAACTTACTGATTACGATGATACTTGGTGGTCTTTGGCATGGTGCAAACTATACTTTCCTCGTTTGGGGAGCATTACATGGATTTTATCTTATCATCGAAAGGTTGATTGCTAATAATAAACCTAATAGACAAAATGTTTTCATTCAAATTTTCAAAGGTTTAGTTGTATTCCATCTTGTTTGTTTGGCATGGATCTTTTTTAGAATTGAACACATTCAAGACATTCAATCTATCTATAAAAACTTAGTTTCTCAATCTGGAATTAAATTACCAGAAACACCAAAGTTATTTAGGTTAATTGCCGTTGGATTTTTATTACATACTTATGAATACTTTCAATCTCGCGTTAGTTTAAAATTTGAATACAGAAAGTTATTGTTACCTGGCCTTGCATTATTGTGTGGTGTGTTGGTATTAACGTTGGCTTCAAATTCTGCACAATTCATTTACTTTCAATTTTAGGAATACTTCTATGATGCTTAAAAAATTTAGGATACTGATATTATTTCTGATCTTTTTTGGTTTAGATAAAATCATTTTAATACCTTCTGTTCGATCTTTGTTAACAGAAGAAAACATCGGAAATCCTTACGTAGAATCGTTTAAGAACATATCGGCTTCTTATCTAGAGGATACTAAGTATAAGGATAAAAAAAAAGTTTGGGCATTTGGAACTTCACGTTCGTTTATTTTTTATCAATATGCAACTTCTGATTATAATCATCATTCAGACTTAATTAGCGAAAATCAGAAAAAGAGTTTGGATGAGTATAAATTTTTTGGATACGCTGCACCTGGATCCAATCCATTAATTTATTATACTCGATTCAATCAATTGATGGACCAACAATACAAACCAGATACTGTCTTTTTAGAAGTTTCTGCTTTTTCCTTTAATAAAAGGAATCGTTTTTATAACATAACTTTGTTAGAAGGTATGCCTCTTGAATTTGCAATTCAATATTTTAATGAATTGCCATCTGATTTTGCAAAAGAATATTTCTTTTCTCGTTTGTTTTCTTTAAGTCGATATAAAATTTCTACGAAAGCAATTTCTACAAATCTATTTGGAACCAAGGATAAAAATGCAGAATTATTGAAAAATTTTATGCCTGCTAATGCAATGTCTGTGGATCCATTTGCCAATGCATTTGATACAAAAACAAATAGAGAAGAATTACCATATTCACCCGATAGTTTTAATGATTTTTACTTAAAACCGGCAAACGATACAGACACTTATTTAAAGACAGTGATGTTAGTCGATGTTCTTAAAAATGAATTTTATGGAAATTATTCTTTGAATGAAGATAATTTAGTTTTCCTAGAAAAAATTATCGACCGTTGCAAAAAAAATCAAATTCCCGTGGTTTTGTGGATTCCGAAAGTTCATAAAAATCTAACAAACTTTTATGCGACTTCTATCTTTTATCCATCTTGGAAATCAAGAATACAATCGCTGGCTGACAAAACATCGTCACGATTTGTTGATTTAAACGAAGACGGGAAAATTCGTTGCGATTACTTTCAGGATGCAGCCCATCTTTCGGGACGTTGTATGCCAGAGATGAATTCTGTTCTTTTGAATCTTCCGAAGTAATAAAGAATTTAAACGAAAAGACATACTTTCGCTAGATTTAATCTAGCGGATCGTTTGAAAGTCAGTTAGGTGCCAAATCAATCCAAGAGTTTACCTCGCGGTATCCGATGATGTATCGATAAGAAAAAAAAATCAAAAAAACCGCTTAAAACGTTTCAAAAAGCACGATTTACCGTTAGAAACGTTTTAGGCGTAAAACATATATTCGAATATTCTTGATTATCGGAATTTTCCTTCGGCTAGTGTTAAGTAGGCGGTAAATTCTTTGTTAAGTAAAAAAAATAATGTAGTCATTTCCTTTCTGTTAATTTGTTTTTTGGAAAACTGTGAGATTCAAGAAAAGCAAGATTTGAGTTCAATGTTGCTTTTATTTGCAACACCTGCTTCCACGGGAGAGGTAACACAACCTCCAGGTGAAAATTCACCTACTTTGAACTTTAGTTATACGATTTCTGAAATTGGTGCGGGGAGTGCTGTTTCTATTTCACCAAGTTCCCTAGAACCTGCAACTGGAATCACTTTTTCAGTAACGCCAACACTTCCCACTGGTTTAAGTTTGAATTCAAATACCGGTATTATATCAGGAACACCTACAAGTTATACAAGTGCAACTGACTATGATATTAAAGGTCAATTGGGTTCATCAACGAAAACTGTTAGAATTAATTTAGGTGTGAGTCGATTAGAAAACGGAAATACAGCTGCGACTATCGCTTCAAGACCGGTTAATCCTTACACGACCTACAATATCACAGCTCAGCTGGAAGAAACAACACCTCAAGATGCATGTGCAAATATTACAAATAGTCTGGCGGGCAAGGTTGCACTGATAAAACGAGGAACTTGTGGATATCTTGATAAAGCACAAAGAGCCGTGACTGCTGGGGCGGTTGCCATAATTCATTACGACAATAGTTCTACGGATACAATACCAGTAGTCAATCCATACACATCAACAATTAACATTCCTTCGATTGTTATTTCGGGAAATTCTGGCAATGCTTTGGTAACTGCTCTTAATGGTGGTCCTGTGAATGTGAATCTCAGAAGGTAACCAAAAGTTTTATCAACTAAATACAAAATACATTCGTAACAATTTGAAACAAAGAATTACGAATGTATTTATGATCCATCGAACTAATATCCGACTGTGAACCTTTGTTTTACATGTTTTTTTTCTTCTAGTTCATCTACAAAAGCTTTTACTAAGTCAGCGAGTGAGATATGACTATGTCCATTGTTATCAACAAGAAGAGATTCTTTGGAAACACGATAGTTACCAGTTTTTGTTCCTTCTGGTTCAATCACAGCAGAAGGAGAAAGAAAGGTCCATTCCAGATCTTTCTCTAATCGTAAGTGGTTTAGTATCTGCCTTGCACCATCGGCTCCAGCAAAATACTCTTTCGGAAATTCTGGGGTATCAATCAGTTGCACACCAGGTTGTACTTCCAGAGATCCCGCTCCACCCATAACAATGATCCTTTTGACACCAGCCTTTTTGGATGCATCTAGAATAGACAACGAACCATTGATCATGTTTTCTCTGATATTGGGGTCAGTCCATCCTGGATTATAAGAATCCAACACAGCATCAGAACCGGATATGATCTTCGATAAACCATCTGTATCAAAAATATCCCCTTGGATTTTTTTTAGGTTTGGATGTTCCACTTTGAGTTTAGAAGGATCTCGTAGAACGGCTGTCACTTGGTATCCTTTGTTTAAAGTTTCTTCTAGAGTTTTACTTCCAATAAACCCTGTTGCTCCAATTAATGTAATTTTCATTTTTATCTCCTTTGTTGTTTTGTTGTAACTTACATTATTACATCTTAGGTTAAAAAAATTTAAACCCTAAGCATGTTTTTTATAAAGTCCTGTTTTTTTAGATGTTGTCCTTTGGCGAATTTCAGAACTAACATCAGATAAATTGTATTTTGAAAGTTTAGTTTCCATGGCTTTTTGTGCCTCATCTAAAATTCCGGTAAGGGCTGATTGGATGTTTTTTCCAATCGGGCAATTGGGATTCGGGTGTTCGTGCAAAAGAAACAAGGCATCATCTTTTTCAGTAGCTTTGTAGATATCTAGTAAGTTGATTTCCCTGGCAGGTTTGGACAAAGTAGAACCTTTGATTCCTCTGCGCACATTGATGATGCCTGCTTTTTTTAGTTTTCCGAGTAACAAACGAATGATAGCAGGATTAGTACCTACAGAACCAGCAATTTCCTCTGACGAAGCTTCCCCATCCATTTCCAAAATGGTTAGAATATGAATGGCGACTGAATATCTGCTAGGGATGGACATAAAGACTACTTGTAACCACAGTTGTTACAGGTGGATATTCTGGCAAGTTGTAAACTATCTATTTCCGCCATTTTCCTGGACTCGAAAAGTTTTTGGTTCTGGATGGTTTGACATGGAATTTAGAACCTGAATTGAATTTTGGCGTATTCAGCCGAGCGTTATTAAATTTGAAACGCCCTGGTTTGATGTCTAATTTTCCTTTGGGAATATATGCTCTTTCTTTTAAGAGGGAAAACAAACCACCAAGGTCAATGGCTCCTGTTTCTCCACCACTTCCACCTCCACCAGCGAGTTCTCCCTCTCCTTCTTCGTCCTCATCCTCGTCGTCTTCATCATCATCATTATTATCAGATTGTTTTTTTCCACTATTGGCTGCAACATCCAAATCCAACGGTTTGGGTTCTATATACTTAGGTTTAAATGTTACCTGTGAATAAAAGTCTAGGATATTTGATTCGGCTAACTTTGATGAGGTTTCCGGATTACTTTCATTGGGTAAACTTCTGGATAGAATATAAATTTGACTTTGGGATTTAAAACAGGAAAAAACAAAATATTCTTTTTTGAACTGATCTTTGTCTAACTCCGGTTTTGCAATTTCTAACATAAAAGTATAAGTTCCATCTCTATATTCGGGAGAATAGATTTCATGAATGATACCCGACTTAGGATAATTTTTTTTGATTTTGTCTATAAGATTGGTATTAATAAAATTTTTAAGTGTCTTTTCAATTCCATCCGTGATGATATCTGAATGTATTTTTTGGTTCACGTTGATGGCTTGGATTTTAAATAAACCATGAATGGGATCGAAAAAACTTACATTTTTTTTTCCATCTCGTATGACAGCAAAACGTTTATCGACAGGGATTTCTGTTTTGAATAAATCAGAATCAGAGCTATATGTTCCTCCGAGTACATCTCCATAAACAGGATTCAAGCGTTTGATAGGAAGAGGTTGGCTGTTTTTGTTTTCTAAGGCTGCTAAAAACTGATCTCTTGTGTGATCGTAAAACCTATAGTCTTTATTATAGTTTTCTACATCATTAAAAAAATTAAACGTTGGCAAAAGAAGCCAAGTGATTAGTCTCCGATATCCAAATTTATAAGTAGTGAGAGATGGTTTGATTTCTAAAGCGGTTCGTTTATACACTGTAAAATAATGATTTTCATAATTTACACTGGGAATGATCCCAAGAGAAATTAAACATAATATTACATTATAATTATCTTTTTCCCTTTTTGAATAATATAAGTGGTAGTAGGTATCGCAGTTTTCAAATTCTTGAAATAACAATAAAGAATCTTTTGTAGTGTGAAAGTAAGTATCAGCATCAGCCATTTCTGCATACTTAAGAAGTGTTTTTTTGTGCTGCGGTTCCGTGCTTATGTTTTGAATTAATTTGAACCTTTCAAAGGATTTATTTGTGCGAAACGATTCTAGTTCCTGGATATGAGGCCAGGAATTGGGAATTCCATAAATATGTTTGATATGTCTGGTATTCGTATTTTTTAATTTTAAATTGGTTCGGATGTTTTCAATGAATTGGGAATCAATTGTTGGTATAGAGGTTTGTGAGATTTCTTCAGGAGATCCAACCTCTGAAAACATTGTGGTTGTGATAAAACAAGTTGTACCAGGTTCTTCAAATAACTTTTGTGATTCGGAAAGAGGAAGTTCCGCACTTTGGTTTGTAGAAACTCGAGTGTGATACCAACTTGCTTGGCAATTGAAAAGTAGGAAGAGGAGTATATAAAAGAATTTCATATGGGAACCACAAAAGAGGTTAGCGGTTCCCATGGATTTGTCAAAACAAAAAGCTAACAAACCCTTGGTGTTTAGGGAATGGAAAGAAGCTTATTGTTCTACACAAATGGCTTTCGCCGAAAAACTAGTCACGCCTGCAACTGATGCCGAACCTTCGGCATAGAACTTATAATCTGTATTAAGATAGGCACCATACATTCCATTTCCTGTTCCGGACCAATCTGTAAAGTCAAGTCCACTTGTCCAGTTTGCATTGAGCCTTGTCACCACTCCATCAGATCCTGAGAGTGCTGTTGGATAAATGTTATTAGTCAAAGGAAGATTAAAAATTCCATTGGCATTCGTTGTACCAACAATAGTGGCACCATCACCGCGTCGATACTCTGTATTTGTTTTTAGGACCCAATTAATATGTTCGGCTGTTCCACCTGAACAATCTGCTGTAGAACACGCCCTTCTAATGGTTCCATCTGATACCATTGCTTTGTAGGTACCACCACCTGCTGGTTTGTTCGTAGCATTGGCACAGTGTGAGTCAAGACCGGCAACTCCTGCATTGGTAGGAGCAGTGCTGTTCGTAACGAATATTTTACAATAACTATTGTTTGAGCAAGCTACTGTTGAACTAGTTCCACTAGAGGTAGAACTAGAATTTGTCGCGAGCACAAGAGCGCTGACTGCGGCTATATTATTGTTATTGTTTTCTGGTTCACAAGAAACGAGAGTGATGCAAATTAAGCTAACAATGATTAGATTGAATGAGAGTAAGAAATTCGATACGTATTTAAATTTTGGCAAAAAAATTCTCCAATATAAGGGTAAAACCCCAAAGTTGTTCGCCAAGCGTCGACTCTTCTGGAGATCTAGTCAACTTATTTTAGGGAAATCGGTAGGTATTTCTGTAACGGAAAGCCTTACGACAAAAAAGTACAAAAAATCCATTTGTCCGTTGTTAGCTGATTGGATCTAATAACATTTCTACAATTTGATGAGAATCTCAACAAATCGATGTTATCAGTTGAGAGTTTTTTTTGTTAAAAGCTCCCTCTTAGAGACAGCTAACTTTGATTATTGTTTTGATTAGAATCAATTTGAATCTTTTAACTTGTATTTTGTATCGTTTAATGAATGTTATTTTCTTTATGATGGCCTTTTTTGCTAAGACCCAACTTCAATTTTAGATTTAAAATCGGTTGAGTTGGAAGAATTGCCGGTTTTGCATGTTTGCTCGGGGAAATCTTAGCCTGATCCTGCTGAAACAGCGGTTTTGATTCCTTTTTCGATTTAAAAATCACATTCATTTCCCTGGAAATTACGTCCCTAAAGTTACGATCTGACCCTAGTTTGGGTAAAATTCCTGAAAATTTTGTTTCCAAAATGGCCATTTTTTCCATAACTACTACTAGTTTATGGAAATATTTGTTACAGCCGTCACGATTTTCGTTTTAGCGATCTTCGTGGGATTTGAAATCATCACAAAAATCCCTCCCATCCTCCACACCCCACTTATGTCGGGTTCCAACGCCATTTCCGGCATTACCTTAATTGGTGCCCTCTATGCAGCCGGAATCCAAGAAAGCAACATCACCAAAATTTTGGGTCTTCTTTCTGTTATTTTCGCTACGATCAACGTAGTGGGTGGGTTTCTTGTGACTCACAGAATGCTCGGAATGTTTAAGAAAAAGGATACACCAAAATAATGGAATTAGTCAGTATTCTTAACCTATCTTACCTTGTTGCTTCCATTCTTTTTATCGTTGGAATCAAACAGCTAGCTCACCCAAAAACAGCATCACGAGGAAATTTACTCGGCGCTTTGGGTATGCTCATTGCTGTTGTCGCAACTCTCTTTGACCAAGCCATCTTAACTTATGATTGGATCCTTGTTGGAGTCCTTGTTGGATCTCTTATCGGTATCATTATGGCAATCAAAATCCAAATGACTGCCATGCCACAACTGGTAGCTGTTCTCAATGGATTTGGTGGGATTGCTTCTGTTTTTGTGGCAGGTGCTGCCTTACAACTTTCCATTCCAAAGTATGCTACAGCAGTCAACTACCAAGAGATTGTTTCCATAGTTTTCTCTGCCGTTGTTGGTGGGATTACTTTCTCTGGAAGTTTTATCGCCTTCGGTAAGTTACAAGGTTTTATTACAGAAAAAGCAGTTCGTTATCCTGGTGATCAACTAGTAAAAATCTTAATTGGTCTTACTGCAGTGGGTCTTGGTGTGTACGGATGTTTAGAACCAACAGATGAATCGATTTATTGGATTCTCAGTGGTGTGAGTTTACTTCTTGGGGTATTCCTCGTGATTCCCATTGGTGGAGCCGACATGCCGGTTGTGATCTCTCTTCTCAACTCCTATTCGGGGATTGCAGCTTCCGCAACAGGATTTGTTCTTAATAATAATGTTCTAATTATCTCAGGTTCTCTTGTTGGTGCTTCTGGAATCATTCTAACACAAATCATGTGTAAAGCGATGAATCGCAGTTTGACGAATGTTCTCTTTGGAGGATTCGGGGCTGTCGCTACAGAAATGAAAGATGATGGCGATTTTTACTCAGGTAAAGTTAAGTCAACTAGTGCTGAAGAAGTAGCAATGTTGTTAGATGTCGCACGAAGTGTAGTGATTGTCCCTGGTTATGGTATGGCTGTAGCGCAAGCGCAACATACTGTTCGCGATTTATACCAACTTCTAACTGCGCGTAATATCGATGTAACATTTGCAATCCATCCAGTAGCAGGTCGTATGCCAGGTCATATGAACGTTTTACTTGCTGAAGCAGATATTCCTTATGATCGATTGAAAGAGATGGACGAGATCAATAGTACTTTCGAAAATGTTGATGTTGTGATCGTTAATGGTGCAAATGACGTAACGAACCCACTTGCAAAAACAGATCCAAAATCACCAATTGCTGGTATGCCGATTTTGGATGTTGGAAATGCAAAAACGGTTGTTGTGATCAAACGTTCGCTTAGTCCAGGATTTGCTGGTGTGCCTAACCCACTCTTCATTGCTGACAACTGTTTGATGTTGTTTGGTGATGGTAAAAAAGCAACTCAAGAGATGATCACAGCTTTAAAAGAATCTTAGAGCCGGAAAATATGAAGAAACAAGTCTATATCGTTGATGACCACCCGCTTGTAGTAGATGCACTACAAAACTTAATTGCTAAATCAGAAGATTTAGAGTGCATCGGGAGTGCGGATAATATTGAAAAGGCATTTAACGATATAGAACAACTACAACCGACATTGGTTTTAATTGATATCCAACTCAAGCAAAACCAAAACGGATTGCAGTTACTCAAACGCCTTCGAACAACATTTCCAAATATCGCCGTCATCATCATCAGTATGTTGACGGATGATACCTTTGTGGATCGTGCTTTTAAATTAGGTGCTATGGGATATGTCTTTAAAGAAGACACAACCACACAAATTGTAGAAGCCATTCATACAGTTCTCAAAGGTGATTATTTTGTAAGTTCCTCACAAGCCACGCGACTGCTTGGACATTTATACAGAGCTTCTCAAAAAGATGAAAAAGATCCAATCGACAGATTGTCCAATCGTGAATTGGAAGTGTTTCTTATGATTGGAGAAGGTATGCCAGTCAAAGAAATTGCTGCCAATATGGGACTTGCACCTTCTACGATTGAAACTTTACGTTCCCGTATCAAATCCAAACTCAGCATCACTGAAAACGAAAAACTAATTCGTGTGGCTGTGGAATGGAAATACACACAAGCCAAAACCGACATCGTCGTTTCTTAGTTTAATACCGAAGTTTAAAGTAATGATAAAGTAAATCTTTTCCTTCACGGGAAGAGAGTAACATTCTATATGCTTCTGCAATTTTAGATTCGTTTTGGGATTGTTTTTGGATGAAGTGGAAGAAGTCGTTTGCTCTTTCTTCATACCCTAAGTTTAAAAGTAAATTCAGATAAAAACTTTGATCGTATTCGTCGGCAAACGGTGAGTATGCGATTGGTCGAAGTAGATTTTCGGCATCTCTCCATTTTCGAATTTCAAAATAACATCTTGCATAAACTTTTTTCTCTCTCCATCCTAAGACCCTTGGGTTCTTTAAATAGGTAAGAGATTTTTTAGGATCTTTTTCTACAGAATAAACAACGCGACCCATGAGGTGAGATGCTTGGATGTGTTTCGGATCTTGTTCTAAAATGGTATCCAGTTCTGCTTTGGCTTTTTCTGTTTCATTTAGTTCTAAATATGTTTTGGCAAGAATGAATTTTGCTTCGTTATAGTTAGCTTTGTATTCAAGTGATTTATTTAATGATACAATGGCGTTGTTATATTCTTTTAAAATATAATAAGCAAGACCGAGATTGTAATGATAAAAAGGATTGTAAGGTGAAATTTGATTGGTTTCCATCCAAGTGTTTTTTGCTTCGGACCAACTATCTTCTTGTGCATAGATCATTCCGAGTAAAAAACTTGCGGCTTCATGGTTTGGTTCTTTTTTGAGAGCTTTGTTCAAACTTTCTTTTGCTTCTTGCCATTCCATTCTAGAATATAATAAACTTCCGTTTAAATAATCATACTCAGGATAAGATTTATAAACTTCTGATTGGATTTTTTTCCATTCTGTGTCAGCTAAAAGAAACCTTCCATAACGAAGGGCATTGATGATATTACGACTTATCTTTTCCAATTCAATTTTTGCATTGATTTCGATGGTTTCTTTGTCTTCCGATTCAGAATAAATCACATTGACAGAGAAAAAGAAAAGAAGAGCAAAGATTAGGATTTGAATTTTAGCTTTCATAAATTGATTCTAACCATTTCACAATTTTTATATGAGCATCGCGAACTAATTTTATTTTTGAATGAGGAAAATCATTGGGAAAATTTTTTTTCTCAGTTAAAGAAGAAAGAGATCCTAAATAGGGAATTCCTAATTCTAGTTCTGCAAATTGACCTAATGATTCATGGATTGGCGTTATCCCTACCAAACAAACTTTTTTCCCGTTAGATATGGATTCCATCATGGTTTGACCAAAATATGTGAGTACGAATTCAGAAGATTGAATTTGTTTTAAAAACTCCAGATAGGAAACTCTGGGAATAAAATCTATCTGATCATTTATAGGTGATTTTCCTCCGATACGTAGCACGGAACTAATGTTAGTTTTTTCACTGTTTGATTCCGAATTTAAAAACTGAATCAGGAAATCATCGATTTGATTTGATTTTTCTTCATCTAAATTGCCGGCATAAACAAGAACACGTCCAGATATTAAGGTTTGATTCCAATCCAATTCAGAGAGAGGTGAACTAAAATAAGAAACTAGGTTTGGATTCGGTATTGGTGCGATAGGATTCGGTAGAAAAAAACTAGAATTGAGTTCCGTTGGCAAATGGTTCGTATTATCAATATAAAATTCATTGGATAAATGGAATTGGTTTTCTCTTATATCGAGGATATGTGGTAGGTTCTTGGAATCTAAATCAGGACTTGTAGAGAGTTCTGTTTTATATCCTTTCATTTCTAAAAATAGAGATAAGGATTTACATCTTTCTAAGTGTCCAGTCCCAAACTGAGACGGTTCTGCATAAACGATCCGAACTCTTTTGGACTGTTGGTTTACTTTGGGTAAAGAAAAAACCACTTGTTCTACAGAAGCATTGGTCAAAAAGAATTCAAGATTTTCTTTCGCAAATTCTAAAACTTCTTTTGCTCCAAACAATGGATTCATAGAACCCAAATTTTTCCATAAATTACAAACAAGTTCATAATCTTTTGGTTCATCGACCGTGATCCGAAGGGGGCTAATGTCTAAGTCTGATAAATGAGTTAGATGTGGTGGAAACAAACGAAATTGTTTGTGGATTTCTGGATTTTCTTTGATATGAAGTGATACATGTTCTGTATGTCTTTCTGGAATCGGACCTTCTGTTTCATACAAAAGAGAATCTGCAGAAAAACATTCCACTCCCATACCTAAAGGAAGACCAACCATCGAAAGGCTGTAATAGGGATCAGAAATATAAGTGATTGCCTCATACAAATATCGTATGGATTCTAAATCAATAAAGGGATTATCACCTGTTAAACGGAATATATGTTTCGCTTTAAAATGAAGGCTTGCTTTACGGAAACGATCGCGTACGTCTGTCTCTGAACCAACAAAATACTTGTAATTTCTGTTTTCTAAAAATTTTACGAGTTCTTTATCACCTTCAGGAACTAAAAATACAATCTGTTCTTTAGGAAAGATGGTAGAAAGGCGATTTTGGATATGATCAAGAACAGATGTGTTTGTATCTTCCGGAATGGACTTTAGAATTTTTTTAGGAAATCTGGTGGACCCAAGTCTTGCCTGAATGAAGGCAAAACAATCACGCGTTGAAAGTATACCACTCATCACAATTCAAACAAGGAGCAGGAATTTTTCCATGTTCGCCATCAAAACTATGTTTAAAAAAGTTTAATCCTTTTTGCCAAACATCGCTCAAAGATTCTTTATATAAATTTCCAATGATTTCTGTTGGGTTTTGTTTACAAATAGAAACAGAACCGTCGACAGAAACGGACAAATCACGAACCAAATGCCAACAAAAATCTCTGTGAATGGGAGTGAGGTCACTCACTCGACGTTCAGGGAGTTTATTTGCAAATGTATTGTATTTTTGTAAGATGATATTGATTCCTTTTTTTTCAAAGAAAGTGAAGTATGGGTCTATCTCTTCTTCCACTTCTTTCATTTTGATCATCTGAACGTGAAGGGACTTACTTGGGAGAATTTCGGAAAGTTGGTTCACAGTAGCCAAAACTGTTTCCAGTTCTGATTTTCCGTATAAAGACTTATAAACGTCCGATTTTAAACTGGTGATATTGACAATGATACAAAGTTTTTCCTTTAAAGAAGGATCTAAATTGCGAATCAACGTGAGTAACGAATCGGTATTTGTATATAAAGCTGTTTCAATGATAAGTTCAGTAAGTAAATTTAATTTTAGAATTTCTAAAACTACAGACTTAAATTCAGGATGGAGGAGTGGTTCTCCATTTCCAGAAAGACTGATCGTAATGGGGGAGGTAAGTTCCGCATTGAGTTTTGTGATGGTTGTTTTTACTTCTTCAATAGAAACAAAACTTCCGTCATTTGATAAATCGACAAACTCACGCGGACAAAATGTACACTTATACTCACAACCCTTATAAATTTCCCATTCCAAATAGGATGGTGCACTTCGGAATAAACCAGGATTTTCTTTTAATTTAGGAAGGAGATTGTCGTATGATAAACTTGTTCCTAGTGGTAACAAACCTTGGATGAGAGTTAAGGAACGATTTGATGCCAATCGAAAGTCCAAACGAAGCTGGCGAAGGTCCGGTGCTTGATAAAAAATATCCACATCATATTGGTTGATGTTCTTTAGAAAAAAAGAATGGATGTCTGTTGTTAATGTATCGGGTAAAGAAGCCAAAAATTCACGAGTGATGATTGTAGGTGTAAGGCCTGGTGGCAAATTTTCTGAATAAGAGTATTGGCTAAAAAAGTTTGTATGTCGTTCCCAAGATTTTTCTGTTAGATGAGAGTCTAAAAGTGGCGAAATTCCGGTAAAATAAAGGAAACAAACTTCATCCCAATCTGGATCTTTGAATTTAGATTCTGGTAAAAGTTTTCCTAATTTAAGTAAAAATTCATACTCTTTGGAAACGTCTTCATGGATTGTAAGTCGATTGTTGAGTGGACTAGAATTTATTTTTTTTGTAAGCGCTGAACTTGTATTGATGTGGATAGAGATTTCTGGAAATACTAGGGAGAGTCGATTGATAAACTCTTCCCAAAGTTTTACTTCAAAGTTTTGATCTAAAAATTGAATGGAAGGGGAGTCTAAATATACTACCGCAAAACTCGGGTTATAGTCTTTTCGGTTCATCATTAGTCTATGTTGTATTTTTCTTCCGGATTGTTTATGTTATGTTCTTTGATATAAATAGGATCAAAGATAGATATTGCTGTATTTTTTCGCGTGTTAGTGACCCAGTCTTCAAAAGAGGTTTGTTCTTTTTCGCGAAATAAAAATCCTTGGATTCCTTTTCTGACAGCATCCAGTGGAGTTGGTCTCATTCCTTCAATAGAAACTAAACAATAACGTTTGCGATCGTCTCTGAAAACTTCAGAAATTTTTCCTGGCCCACCAACTTGTGTGAGTACGGATGCAGTGGTTGGTTGTGTTTTGTACAATTCAAATGTAGGAACCCAGTTAACCAATCCTCCGTTCAATCGATAACGAGATTCATTTCTTGGACCAGAAGCCACAAGTTTAAAGAAAGATGGATCTTTTAAAGATTTGTTTCTAATTTCCGTGAGTTCGTTAAAAACTCGTGTTTCTTCATCAATAGAAGAATTTGTAGGCGAAAGTACAATTTCTCGGAATTTAAATTCGGATCCAACCTTCGCCTTGTTTTTGTTATACCATGATTGAACTTCTTGTTCTGAAGGTAAGGGAGGGCTCACTTTGATTTGTAGAAGTTGGCCTTTTTTGATTTGGTAAGGTAAATCTTCTAACCAAACATCATAAGGTAAATTGAACTGAGTTTGGACAGACTTTTTAAATTGTTCTAGGTCGCTAATCCCTTGTGCTTCCATCCGCTTTTGGATTTCCGCTTCGATTCGTTTTTCATTGACCTGAATGGATTCTTCGTCAGCAGCATTGTCCACCACAGCTCGATCGATTAAAAAATCGATGACTTGTGAATGGAGAGAACCTTTTTTACGATAGTTTGGGAAAAAACGGGATAGGTTTTTATAACGTTCCACACCCTCTTCGTAATCCAAGCTAGAGATGGATTTTGGACCAACAATAGCCAAAACCGCATTTAACGATTCGTAAGAACTTAAACTAATAACAGGGGTAAAAAGAAGGCTAAAAACAGAAACCGTTGCAAAAAAGAAAATCAAAAATCGAGACATTCGTGATCCTTTTTGCATACGGTCGTAAATTTACCCGATGAACGTGGTATGTAAAGCCTTTACTGCATCTTCCGCTTGGTTTTGTTTGATGACGCAGGAAATTTTGATCTCAGATGTGGAAATCATTTCAATATTGATGTTTTTTTCAGCTAACGACTGGAACATCTTTGCTGCCACACCTACATGTGATTTCATACCAACACCAACTGCGGAAACGATAGAAATGTTTTCATCGATTTCTGCTTTGCCATTTCCATGATCTTTTGCATAGGCATCAATGATTGGTTTTGCGGCAACAATGTCTTTTTTGGAAATGGTAAAGGAAATGGTATTGATTCCATCTCTTGGAGAAGATTGAACAATCACATCCACGATCACATCTTTTTCTGACAATTGAGTGAATAACTCGGCAGCAATTCCTGGTTTGTCTTTTACATCGGCAATGGTCACTCGGGCTTGGTCACCTTTTGCAGTCACTCCACTCACTTTCATTTTTTCCATAATTTTGTCCTCACTCATCACTAAAGTTCCCGGTTTGTCGTGGAAACTGGATCGTACGTGGATGACCACGTTATAGTTCATACCTAATTCAACACTTCGAGAATGAAGAACTCCAGCACCAAGACTTGCGAGTTCTAACATTTCTTCGTAAGTGATTTGTTTGTGCATCTTTGCTGTTGGAATTTTTCTTGGGTCGGCAGTGTAAACACCATCAACGTCCGTATAAATTTCACATTCATCAGCACCAAGGGCAGCGGCAAGAGCCACAGCAGAAGTATCACTTCCCCCGCGCCCAAGAGTTACAATATTTTCGTCTTTATCAATTCCTTGGAAACCTGCAACAATAACAACCTTATCTTTGTTAAATGCTTCATCGATACGAGAACGATCGATCATTTCAATTTTTCCGTTAGAAAAATTACCATCAGTAAGGATTTTTAATTGAGAGCCAGTAAAGGACTGAGCAGGCACTCCGAGTTCGTTTAGTGCAATGGCAAGAAGGGCAATCGACACTTGTTCACCCGTCGAGAGTAACATATCCATTTCTCGTTTCGGCGGATTTTTTGAGATTTGGTCAGCCAAATCAACAAGTTCGTCTGTAGTATGTCCCATTGCAGAGACAACTACGGCAACTTTTTGGCCTTCGTCGTGGTAACGTTTGATACGTTTGGCCACATTTTGGATTTTAGTGGTGTCACCAACGGAGGTTCCACCGTATTTTTGGACAACGATTTTCGATGACATGGGTATATGGACAGGGTGCTACAAGCAAATCGGGAATCAAGTAGAATGAATTTTTTTGCAACCAAACATCAGTAGCGGACTCCAATAAGTATAGGTTTACTTTGAATGAATTCTTCTCCTTCCACGGTTGAGCCCGTTGCCAAAAATCAGGCTCCGTTACTTTTTCTAATTTTGTTTTTTATGGTTCAGGCTACGATCCTAACTGTTTTTACCGTTCCTTTTGCGTGGTCGCTCGTTTGGTTGGCGATTGGATCCTACTTCCTTCGGATGTTTGGAATCACTGCGGCTTACCATCGCTATTTTTCCCATGCCTCCTTCAAAACCTCTCGGGTTTTCCAATTTGTTTTGGCGTGGATTGGTGCCATGGCCATGCAAAAAGGTCCACTTTGGTGGGCGGCTCACCACAGAAACCACCATAAGTATTCGGATACAGAAAAGGACATCCATTCGCCAAGTCGGAAGGGTTTTTGGTATTCCCATATGTTTTGGTTTTTACGAAATGATTACAATGAATACGAACCAAAATTGATTCCCGATTTTTATAAATACCCCGAACTACGTTTACTTGATAAATACCATTGGATCGCACCACTTTCGTATGCCGTTTTGTTGTATCTAGTGGGTGGATGGGCTTGGCTTGTTTATGGATATGCAGTATCAACTTTCTTTTTAGGACATGCTACTTGGACCATCAATTCCCTCTCTCATGTGTATGGGTCGGTTCGTTATGATTCTAGAGATACTAGTAAAAACAATCTTTGGCTGGCTTTACTAACGATGGGTGAAGGTTGGCATAACAACCACCACTACTATTGTTCATCAGTTAACCAAGGTTTCTATTGGTATGAAGTGGATGTTTCTTATTATATTTTAAAAACACTCAGTTTGTTTGGAATTGTTTGGGATCTTAAAAAACCACCGAAAAAAGTATTAGAGGAAGGACTTCTACGCGACCGCGAACAAAAAGAATCAAAACGTTTGTTACACAGTACAAAACAAACCAACAAAATAAAAAATAAGGTGGGAGTTCTTTCGACTTAAAAACTCAAACTCCTAATCGTTTTCGTATATCGGCCGGGATACTTTGGATAGAATCGTATTTTTTTTTCTTTCCACCCGGCAGTGACACATAATAAAATCCATTGATCATTTCTAAAAAATAATCCTCACCCTTTTCTCCCAAAGATCTGTTATCCAATTCCTTTACCATTTTTTGGTATTTGGAGGGAAGGAGATTCCAATTCATATAATTCGTAACCACACCTTGGTCATTCACCGTATAAGCACCATCTTGGTGTAGGATTTTGGTTCCATTGTAATCAAAAACTTCCATCACCTTTAGATTGTTATCTTTGGTTTGTTTCGAATCTTTTTTAGATTTGCCTGAGTTTGGGTTGGAAGGGTCTTCTGAACCAGAACCTTGTTTTGATTTTACATTCGCGGGGCTTTCCTTTTTTCTAAGTTTACTAAAAAGTAAAAGAAAAACACCGGCAAACGCTAGTGATGCGAATAGAAAAATTTCGGCAGTGGATAAATCAAATAAATAACGCCACATAACTATCGAAAACTCGTTCCAATTGCCTTACAAGATCCTGGGGTATATCCTTCCGTATTCCACGTCACACAATCAGTAAGTTCAATTGCGCGAAAACAAAGTTTTAGATCATCTATTTTGACACGACTCAGGAAAAGAGTACCTGGAAGTTTTTCACGACCACAGGCAGAATTTTTCAATGTATAAGCCTCAAAAGTTTTTTGATTACCTTCTATTGGCGAATAAAACAAATCTTCTCGATTTTGAATGCATTGGAAAGATAAACTGGTGCAGAGAATTAGGAACCACACCTTTTGAAAAAATATTTTCATTTTTTAAGTTTGATCCGAGAGACTTCCCTGACTGGAATTGGAAGTTTTCCAAAAGCACTATCCACCTGAACGGTTCCGTAAATTTCGAATTCTGCATCTTCTCCACGTCTTGCAGCTTCTGAAAGTTGTTTTGCCAGAAGGAGAAGTTTCGGAAGGATGGATTGTTTTTGATCAGGGACCAATTTCAGAACTACTAGTGACTCCGAGTTAGGATTCACTTCGAGAGGAGTTTGATTTTGGAGTTTTCCAATATACTCTTTTCCTTTTGGAGTGATGAGTTCTATCTCTAAATCAAATTGATAAATACTAACCTTAGTGTCATTCGGATTGGTTACGGAAACTTGTGGATACAAATCGACCAACGGAATGAGAGGAAAATTTGGATTTGGTTTTAGGTCTACACGAACATCCACCAAATCAAACTTACACGCCTTGAGACTTTCTAAATTCTTTTTTGTTTCACTTAGGCAATGAGTGAAAACAACGGAAAATAGAATTACAAATAAATATAAATATCTACGGACCAAATACTACCTTCCCTTCGGTCATATGTTGTTTGTAAAACTCCAAACCTTCTTTGTATTCTTCAAACTTAAAACGTTTGTTGATTTTTGTTTGGAAAACAGTTTTTAGAAATTTTTGTGCTTCTTTGGCTTGTTTCTGAAATTCCTCTAATCCAATTTCATAAATCCAGGAAGACAACCAAAACCCTTCCACTTTTTTGTTTTGGAATAAAATGATTCCAGAATTGACAGCAAATGGTTTTTCCGATAGAGCTCCGTAACAAACTACCTTAGATCCATAAGGCATACACTCTACAAGAGATTGTGCTGTTTCCCCTGCCACAGCATCAATGGCATATGTAGCATTTAGTTTTTTAGAGATTTTGAATAAATCTTTTTGGTAGTTGGGAGAAGTGGAGTTTAAAATGTTTTCTGCTCCAATTTCTAAAAGACTATCTTCTTGTTCTTTCTTTCGCACAACATTGATTAATGGGATTCCACGTTCTTTACAAAGTCGAACCACCATTTTGCCAAGGGCACTTGCTGCTGCAGTTTGGATCATTGCGGGATGGCCTTCTTTGGAACATTTGGATACCATTGCCCAAGCAGTCATTGGGTTTACAAAAAAACTAGATCCTTCATCAAGACTCACACCATCCACTAACGGCAAACAGTTGTCTTCGGTGGTGATCATATATTCTGACCAAGATCCATCGTTTTGAGGGGCCACGCAGGATACGTTCATTCCTACTTTCAGAGTTTTGATCGCAGTACCTACGGCATCTACAATTCCACTGGCTTCAAATCCAGCGGATACCGGTGCTTTCTTTTTGAATCCATAGAGCCCACGGATGAACATGAGGTCAGAAGGATTGATCGGAGAAAGGTGGATTTTGATCCTGACTTCGTTATCTTTTGGTGTTGGAATTTCTTTTTCACGGAGTTCCAATTGAGGTTCGGATTCGTCGTATTTTAGGATGGTGACTGCTTTCATCTCGTCCCATTCAGTCATTTAAAATCTGCTTGCCAACTCTTTCTTTTGGAGGAAGAATTTTAAGTCTCTCGTGAAATCAAAAAAGTTATCGAAAGAAGCCCTAACGGGAATCATTTTTTTTTCCGTTTTAGTCTTTGCTTTTTTTACAACCGTCATCGAACCGGATCGTCCTGCCAAAAAATATCCATATCGTTTATCGCTTTTTTACTCTAGAATTGATGGAATCAAAGAAGGAACGGAAGTTAGGATTTTAGGAATCCAAAAAGGTTTTGTTGCCCATATTGATTCTAGGCCTCTAATGGATGTTCCGGATCGCCGATTTCTCGACCATAACATGGATCATGCGATAGAACTTCATATTGCTTTAGAAGATCCCTTAACTCTTTGGGATAATTATGAAGTGGATTTTCAGACTGTAACTTTGTTCTCAGGAAGGATTATCAATATCAATCCTGGTAGTTCGGATGGGAAACGCCCCTTTTTCAAACCAACATTTCGGGAAGGGGAAAAAATTCCGGACTATTTGCCATCGGCTCGGTATTTTGATGATTTTTTTAAAGCTACTTCGGTGACAATGGAAGAAAATCGTTCCGACCTCAGGCAAATCACATTGGATTTTCGTTCGATTACCGATAAATTAAATCATACAGAAGGTACGATTCCGAAATTATTGGGAAGTACAGAAATGTATGATGAACTTCTTGCAACTGTAAAGGACGCAGAAGCCATTGGAAAAGAAGGAAGACGTTATATGGAAAGTTCTCGTAATTTAGAGAACACCATGCCGATTCCATTTTTAATTACAGCATCGTATTACGGACGTACAACGCCAATTACGGGAAGAAGGATTGGACCACAAGAATAATGAAAGTTGCAATTATACATGATTGGCTCACCGGTATGCGCGGTGGAGAAATAGTACTCGATAGTTTATTAAAAGCATTTCCAGAAGCGGATTTATTTACACTTTTTTATTCCAAAGGCAAACTAAACGATAGGATTGAAAATAGAAAGATCACAACAACTTTCACAAACAATCTTCCTTTTAAAGAAAAATACTATCGTTATTATTTACCGGTTTTCCCCACTGCCATTGAATCTTTGGATTTGAAAGGTTATGATGTAGTGATTAGTTCCTCACATTGTGTTGCCAAAGGGGTCATCCCTCATCCGGATACTTTTCATTTAAGTTATATCCATAGCCCAATGCGTTACGTTTGGGATATGTATTACGATTATTTTCCAGGCCGAAAAGGATTTAAGTTTTTTCTTTTACAATCCATTGCTAATTACCTTCGCACTTGGGATGCGGCTTCGGCCAACCGAGTGGATTATTTCACATGTAACTCGCATTTTGTGGGACGTAGGATTCAAAAATACTATCGCCGTGATTATAAAATTGTTTATCCACCATGTTTGCCCCAAGACTTTCGAGTGAATGATGTTTCTAAAGATGATTATTATCTGATGGTTTCAGCCTTTGCACCTTATAAAAAAATTGATCTCGCTATAGAAGCATTCCGCGAAAACGGAAAACCACTCATCCTTGTGGGTGGGGGGCAGGAAGAGGGGAAACTAGTCAAAAATCTTCCCAAAAACATCCTTTGGAAAAAGGGCCTTCCTCGTACGGAAGTGGTGGAACTCTACAAAAAAGCCCGCGGGTTTATTTTTCCAGGGATGGAAGATTTCGGGATCACCCCTGTTGAGTCGCAGGCCTATGCCACTCCTGTCATCGCCTTTGGGAAAGGAGGTGCCTTAGAATCGGTTAAAGAAGACAGAACCGGGGTATTTTTCAAAGAACAGACGGTAAAATCCTTAAATGATGCCATCCAAAGGGCAGAAAAGATCCATTTCAAACGCGGGGATTTCCAAAATTCCATCAATCGATTTACTGAAGAAAAATTCGTGAGCGAAATTCGAAAGGTAGTCGATAGACATAAATAGAAATCTCTGAAAGGGGGATCTCTTGGTCATTTTACATCGACTCAAAGGTGCGGAGTTTGTTCTCAATGCAGATTTAATTGAGACCATCGAAGCAAATCCAGATACGATCATCACTCTTGTGAATGAGAAGAAATTCATTGTACAAGAGGCTGTTTCGGAAGTTTTGGAAAAAGTGGTAACCTATCAGACTAGGATCCATGGTCTCCCGCGAGTCCAACAGAGTAGGCCTGAGGAAACATAAGAAATGGATATAGCTACAGTCATTGGTTTGGCCCTAGGAGCGGCCTTGATGTTACTTGGGGTTGTTTCGGGGGGTCTTGCACTAACCGACCTTATCGACATTCCCTCAGTAATGATTACATTTGGTGGTGCTGCCGCCGCTACGATCATTTCCTTCCCATGGACTTCTACTATTGGAGTGGGAGCAGTTACTAAAAAAGCCTTCCAAAATCCTCCCTCAGACTTACCAGGACTCATTACGACACTAGTTAGTTTTTCTGAAAAAGCACGTCGTGAAGGTTTACTTGCCTTAGAAGATGATATCAACGAACTTCCTGAAGAATTTTTAAAGAAGGGAATCCAACTCGTAGTGGATGGAACTGACCCTGAACTTGTTCGAAATATTATGGAAACCGAAATTGGGAACACGGCCACAAGGCATGCTTATGGTCGCTCTTGGTGGGATGCTTACGCTGGTTTTGCGCCAGGGTTCGGGATGCTTGGGACCCTTGTGGGTCTTGTGGGGATGTTAAAGAACTTAGGTGGTGGGGACGCGAGTGCCATTGGACAAGGTATGGCGACAGCTCTTATTACCACATTATACGGGTCACTTGCTCAGAACTTATTTGCAGCACCGATTGTTAGAAAACTAACACGACGATCAGAAGATGAACTTGTGATCAAACAAGTCATGGTGGAAGGAACTTTATCCATTCAATCTGGGGATAACCCACGAATTGTAAAAGAGAAACTTGCAAGTTTCTTAACTCCTGCAGAACGAACTGCATTGAAAGACGACGGAGATTAATTTTTAGTTATGGCTAAGAAAGAAAAATGTCCTGAGTGCATCCAAAAAGTTCCCGAGTTCATGGCAACTTACGGGGACATGGTGACACTTCTCCTTTGTTTCTTTATCCTTTTGTATACAACGGGTAAAACGGATGCAAAGGAGATGCAGATCATTTTATCTGCCTTCAAATCCACTACAGGATTTTTCACCGGTGGACAAACACTATCGAAAGGATCTTTGGAAGAGATGGGAATGCAAATTGAGTCCCTTCCTTCTCAAGTAGTAGGACGTAACCTTTCCAAAGCAAAAAAAGATGCACATGAAGTATTTAAACCAGAAGTAGAAGCAGGAAAAGTTCGAATTTCTGAAAACGAAAGAGGACTTGTCATTTCGCTTGTGGGTGCTGATTATTTTTATCCAGGTTCCGCGATCATGACACCCTCTATTCGTGAGACATTACGAAAAGCAGCAGGTCTTATCAAAGGACTCGAACGATTTGTTCGCGTGGAAGGACATAGCGATGATGATGCTGTGAATCCAGTGAATCGTCCCGGTCGTGAAGAACGTGAATATATCAATAACTGGGATTTGGCGGGAGCAAGGGCAATCAATGCTACCGTTTTTATGATCAATTCAGAAGAAATTGAACCAAGTTGGTTCCAAGCTGTAAGTTTTGGATCCTACAGACCTCTTGTATTGGAAAATGAAGGTACACCGGAAGCCAAAGCTTTCAACCGTAGAGTGGATATCATCATCCTAACCGAGAAGTCTACTAAACGTGCGCCAGGGGAAAGTAAGTATGGTTTACCTGACACTCGTTTGCCGAACACTGAAACAAATGTAGAAGGAGAATTTTAACATGGGTGACCGTGAAGTAGATGAAGAAGAAGGTGGGTTAGCCGAAGGTAGTTCCGCCTCTGCAGGGATGTCCCCCATTGTCAAATGGTTATTGTACATTGCTGCTGCCATTTTCGGGATTATCATTGTAACCGTTATATCGATGTTTGTTGCTCAAAAAACGGCAACAAGTGTGTTTAAACAACAAAAGAATATCTCTCTTGTGAAAGCTCCCCCTCCTTTGGAAGTTTACACATTTCAAGAAGAATTTAGAGTGAATACTTCTGATGTTGGCGAATCACATTTTGTTAAGTTAAAAATGTCTCTTGGATTTGAATCTGGACAACCTGCTCTTTCTGCGGAACTGGCAGCACGTGTGGCTCAAATGCAAAACATCATTAACTTAGTCATTGCAAGAAAAACAAAAGACGATTTAAAATCCATTACCAACCAATTGGATTTACGTGAAGAACTCAAAGCTCACTTAAATCATATTTTGACCAATGGAAAAATCAAAGAGGTTTACTTTACCGAGTTCTTGGTAAACTAGGACTATGTCCGACCAAATCCTCGGTGTGATCCCTGCTCGTTACGCGAGCACGAGACTTCCCGGAAAACCACTGGCCCTCATTGGCACAAAACCAATGATCCAGTGGACCTACCACCACGCATCCCTTTCTAAATCAATCCACCGTTTGGTGGTCGCCACAGATGACAAACGAATCCATGATGTTGTCATTGCTTTTGGCGGTGAGTCGGTTCTCACAAGTCCCGACCATCCTACAGGAACCGATCGTATCATCGAAGTGGCAGAAAAATTTCCTGACTACGGAATCATTCTCAACATCCAAGGCGACGAACCTGGGATGGAACCCAAACTCATCGATGGAGTTTTGGATTTAAAAACCAAACATAGAAATTGGGAAATGACCACAGCAGCTGTTCCCTTTACCTCCACAGAAGACCCAAAAGATCCTAACAAAGTAAAGGTGGTCTTTGACAGAAACGGCCGTGCTAATTATTTTTCTCGTTCACCCATCCCCGCTTCTTTTAAAGGAGAGGCAACCTATCATCGGCATTTAGGAATTTATGCCTATGAAAGAGAATTTTTAATGAATTATAACCATCTGCCGGCTTCCGATTGGGAAACGGTAGAATCTTTAGAACAACTTCGTGCTTTGCAGAATGGATCAACGATCGGGGTTTATCTTTCGGATAAAGCCAACTTGGGTGTGGATTCCCCTGCCGATTTAGAAGTGGTGATTCGGGATTTTAAAGAGAAGGGTTTGATTTAGAGTTTCTTCCAACATATTTCTTTAATCTCTTGTGAAGATTTTAGTCAATATAGAAATTATATTCAAGAAATTGGAAGTTCCTCTATTTAAGAATTGATTGTAATGACTTTCTGTTTCGATTTTATTAACTAATTCTGCGGTGCTTTTTTAATATTTTTAGCTTCTTTTAATTTTTCATCTAACTTAGTTATGCTTAGAATATAGTTAATTTCTGTATTGGATATAGTATTCTTCGTTTTGTTTAAGGTGTTTTTGTTAACCTTTTTATTTAATTTTAAATCTTCAATTTCATTAAAATCGAGCCAAAGGATCTTACAATCTGAGCAGATGTCAATTTCAACAGCGTTATACTTTTCTGAAAATTTGTGTAATTTCATTTGTTTTTTGCATTTAGGGCAAAGTAAAGGTGATCTAAAAACATTCGAATTTTCTTTTTCTTCCTTCCAAATTGAATCGTTAAATAAAAGTTCTAATGTATTTTCAAAATAATAATGTCCGAAACATTTATCACAAATCATCAGTTTTCCGTAATTCGTTTTGATCGAATTTAGTTGGATATTACATTTTGGGCATTTTATCATAAGGTGCTTATAACGGACTAACCTTCTCGAAAAAAACGTTTAATTACCGTTATACGATTTTTTATCTTTCGTCAAAACTGTTAAAAATTTCGCTTATTGTTTGATCTTCGCTCATTGGATTATATTGATTTTCAGATTCTTCATCAATGTACCTTTCAATTTGAGATTCAACAAATTCTTCGTAGTCAGTTATTTTCTCTGCTAATTCGTAAAGTTGATCTTCTAGGTTTAGATTAAAAGTTGATTCAACTTTTTCAATTTCTTCTTTTAAGGAATCAAAGAATAATCCATCCGTTTTTTGTATTTCTTCACTTACTAAGTTAGATATATAGGTATAGAAGGTTTCTTTTTTTACATGTTCGTCAAACTTTATGGGGAATAGTTCTGCGAATTCTTTGAAGTATTTTAATTGATGTAGATCGCGAATAGTTTGCAGAAATGTAATTATAATTCGTTCTTCATCTAAGTTTTCTAATTTTAGATCTTTTAATAATTGGATATATAAATTATGTTCATAAGAGTTTAATTTATTTGGATACAGTAGTTTGATGAATTCTTCTTTGATAAAGGATTCTTTTTCTATATCTGGAATATTGAAATCTTTATAGATTCTGGTTAAAAAGCTATATCTATTTGAGTTTAAGTTTTTCCAAAGAAATCTACCGGTATCTCCAATATTTACTCGCGTTAATATGCAATTTTTAAGTATTTCTATATTTTTCTTTATCTTTTCGAATGCATTTTTTTGGATTTTTTCGGACAAAATGATTTTTTTATTTGATACTGATCCATCTTGGGTGGTGTCAAAAATATTGAAATATTGATTTTCGAAAATAAAACTATCCATAAGACTTTCTATTATTTCTGTTTTGTCTCTTAAGTAGTTCAATAAGAAATCAATGATTGATGGGTTCTGAAAATCAACTGCTATTGTGGTAGCGCTATCGTTTTGAATTTTGATAAATGTGTTTTCCAATTCTTTTAGGGATCTTTTTACAAGAATTAAGTCTACAGGAAGATGAATTTTATTTATATTGATTTCTAGAAATGAGATTAATGCCTCTTCTAGGTCTTCTATTTTTACTGGAGAGCCAAGCGTTAGGAGTATTAATAGCGTATATTGGGAATATTTATTTATAGAATTTTCAAATGCGTAGTGCCAGACGCTTTCAGGATTATCTAATAAGATAATAATATTTTTTGAGAATTCATTGGGTGCGCAAGAATTCCAAATTTTTCTTTTTATTAAGGTCTCTATTATTCGTGGATTATAGTTTTTGTGTTTAACTATTCCTAGATGGTTTTTTGGATCTACTAAGTTATTTAAGTGATTCTTTGGAATCCCTGCAAAGAATAGATGATTATAAAGAATTTGCGCTTTTATAACATTAGTATAGGAATCAAGGTCGAGAATACATTTTGCTATTTCAATATTATTGATTCTGAAAACTTCGTAAGATGAGATCGCTTGGTTTAATATATATTCTCTTGTTGATAAAATAAGAAGTTTATTGTTACTTCTTTTGATCCTTTCTATGAATTTGATTATTTTGCTTTCTTCATTTGGTTTTTGTTTTGCATCAAGGAAATTTTTTCCTAAGAAATCATCAAAGAAGAATATTTGTTTTTTTTCTTCATGAAATAATGTATATCCATCATCAATTGAATCACTTAAAAATATAAATTCATCGTAATCACCTGATAGAAAATGAAGAGAAATTATTCTGGCTAATGTGGTTTTTCCTATCCCTGGAATTCCTGAAATGATTACATATTTATACTCCGTTATAATCTTGATAGCTTTGCTGAAACTTTCATTTTGGACGTAGGTTTTCATTTGGTCTTTCATTTCTGAAAGCTCAAATTCTGAATAATTATAGATGCGATTATTTAGTAGTCTGTCTAGGACTGTTGAACTCGAAAGCCATAGTTTATAATATTTTAATTCGATATCATTGTTTAAACTAAGTAGATTGTTTAGGTCATCTTTTCCTAGTATATCCTCTGTTTCACGTATATAAGGTTTAAATAGATTTTGGATTTCTTGTTTATTTTTTGGTGTTAAGCCGACAGTCGTGGAAATTAAATACCTATTAGGATTTAATATTCTTACTTTTTTAATTTCTTTTTTAAGATTAGTTAAAAGATTTGAATAAGATTCATATCTTTTGGCTTGAATGATAACATTATTTAAATTTGGTGTTGCATACCTTAAATCAATTCCGTTATCCCTCCCACTTTTGAAACTTTCGATAAAAACATTTTCTTTTTTTTGAATTAGATCACGCGTTAAGTTTTCGAATTCTATTGGAGATAGGATTAAGAAATCATAATTATTCATTTTCCGGTTTAAATTCAAAAATTTCGCATAACAGCATAGAACCGAGCCTCTGTTTTTTTTAACAGAGACCATTTAATTCTAATCCATTCTTTCCGAAAAAATTACGATACTTCTCTTTCGTTATTTCTCATCCCTCGAGAGATATATTCATACAAAAACTCTCCGGTAATCACCCCGGGGATGATGACTTTTTGGGCTCCATCCGCCACTAACTTTTTTGCTTCGCCAGGTTCATCACTGGTGAGAATGATTTTTGCGTTCGGAGCGAGTTTGCTAAGGGTAGAAAGCAAACGGTTGTTATTGGTTCCTTTTAAGAACGAGTCAGAAATGGTGCAGATGACCATCGAAGCGTCATGAAGGCCAATATGAGATAAAGAATCTGGATGGGCAAGGTCGGCATAGGCCCATTGGAATCCTTTGTTTGTGAGTTCATCCTTAAAAGCAGGATTGTAATCAGCAATGATGATCCGTTTGATAAGGGACGGAGATAAGTCTTCTAAGTATTCCACAAAAGCACGTGCAATGCGGAAATAACCAAGGACAATGATGTCTCGCACCATTCCATCACCATGTCCTCCATGCCCACCGTGACCTGATTTATCATCCTTTCCAGATTCTTCCGTTTGATCAGAAATTCCTACACGAGCGAGTAATCTTTCAAAGGTCGCTGCGATATTATGGTTATACATAATGATGTATGTGGAGAGAACTGATGCAATGATGGTCGAAGTTAAAATCACCGCTTGTAGTTTTGGAGTGATGTGTTCGAATCCAGCACCTAATGCTAAAATCACGAGAGAGAACTCTGAAATCTGTGCTAGGTTGAGTGCAGTTAAAAAACCATTTCGAACCCCTTTGTTGAGTTTGATGATGACGGGAGCAATGGTAATCATCCTTACAAACAACATAAGCGTGATGATAGCTGCTGATAGTCCGATGACTTCCAAACTAGGAAGAGGTACTTTTAGTCCTAGAGCCACAAAGAATAGAGTCACAAAAAAGTCTCGGATACCAATCAGTTTGGAGATAACATCAGCACCATAAGGGAAAGCGGCAATACTCATACCGGCAACAAGAGCACCCATTTCTTTGGATAGTCCCACTTTACCTGCGATCCCACAAACAAAGAAACACCACATAATTGATGTTAAAAGAATGAGTTCCGGGCTACTCGCGCAGGCTTTGTATAATTTGGCTAAAACATAACGACTGACACTAAAACTAAAGGCAATGAGTAAAACAATGATTCCAACAGAAGTGAGAATTTTTAAGATTTCAGGGTTGTTTAAGTTAGGTTGTACCCCCATAAACAAAATGGCCCAGATGTCTTGGAAAACCAAAACCCCTACGGTTAGTTTTCCTGAGAGGGTGTTGATTTCAACTTTGTCCTGTAGTAACTTAACAACGATTAGTGTAGAACTAAGGGAGAGTGCAACGGCAATGTAAAGGAGATCGAATTTTTCAGAACCGATCGACAGCCCGAAAAAAGGAAACACGGAATATACAAAGGCAACGGAAAGAGTAAACTGAAGGATTCCCAGAGTGAACATAGCCTTACCCATTTTTGCGAGTTCAGCCAAGTTGATTTCTAATCCGATGATGAAAAGTAGTAGGATGAGTCCAATTTCCGAAATGAGTTCGATACTGGCTTCATTGGTGACAAGCTCAAAACCCATTTCCTTGCCGAGCATAGCCCCACCGATAATGTAACCTAAAATTAACGGTTGTTTGAGGACTCTGGCAATGTGACTTAAGACTGTAGCGAAAATAATACTAAGACCGATGTCTTGTAATAGCGACTCTTCCCCGTGCATAGAAACCTTCTTTAGGAAGAAGTTTAGAAATTCCAGAAGTAGTGAAAGTCGTTTTTTTTCTGAACAATAAATCAGATTAAGGAAATGGAGAAATTTGTAAGATTGAAGCTGTGGAAGCTTGGAAATGGGCGATGGCTACATGGTGATCGTACAAAGCCTTAATTTCTCGAACAGCAGCTTCGGCACTTGTTTGTTCTCTAATATTTACAAATAGAAGAGTAGAGTCACCGAGTGCAAAACGTTCTCTTTCCATCTCTTCTAACTTCCTAGCTAATTCCACTTCATTTTGAGTCACTGTTACGCGTTTTGCTGAAGCAATCACCTCGGAAATGGAATCCTGCACTTCGGTTTTGATTTTGTCTTTTGAGAATTGTAATTCTTGGTCGAGTTGGGCAATCTTTGCTTCCGCGGCACCAATAAGTCCCCTCGGCCTTTTGGTTTGGATGGGAATGTTGAGAATGAGAGAGGCTTCTAGTTCCGGTTTGGCTTTTGTGACAGAACCTGGCCCAAAGTCTTGGGAACCTGCAACTACCAAATCCACTTGTGGTTTTAATGAATTGTATCCCATGTCTTGGTCAACGCGGACTTTGTCTCTTTTAAATTCGAAGTCTTGTAGTTCTGGTCTAAACTTCCAAGCAAGTTTGATACTTTTTTCCAATTCCATTTTTTTATAATCAATGGGTTTTGGAAAACCAATGGGCAATCTGCTCGTTGTAGGAAGGATTAAATTTCCATCGGGTGCACGTAGAAATAAAGATAAATCGATAGCAGCTTTTTGCATCTCTCGTTCTGCAGAAACAAATTGAGATTCTCTTTGTAAAATGGCGCGGTCATTTTCCGTTCCTTCCATTTTCGGAATATCACCTAACTTAATACGTTGTGTAATTTGATCTTGTCTGTTTTTCGCCATTGCTAACAAGTCTTTGTTGACTAAATATTCTTGGCCACTGGCGACCCACTTCCAATAACGTCTTGTTGCTTCTTTAGTGACTTCGATTTTTAATTTTTGAATGGAAAGTTCTGCTAATCTTCGATCAAGGTCTGCTTTTTTGATATCGGCTCTGTTTTTATCAATCTCTCGATTGCGCATCAGGGGAAAGATAGCACCCGCCCGAACTTCTCCATGATCGTTAGTTTCTCTTCTTCCATCATAAACGGGAAAAGTTCCGCGTCCAATTCGATAACCAGCAAAAAAGGAAGTTCCACCCAGTGGAGTTGGTTTTTCAAATACGGCATCGGCTGCATTGTTTGTATAATAACCCATTGGTTTTGTGGTTCCCATTGACTTAAACTGTAAGTCAAAAGCACCCTCTGCTGCGAGATAGTTGTACTCGGCTTCCGTTAAAAGTTTTTCTGCCGCAAGGACTAAAGGATAAGATTTTTCTACGGACTTTAAAAGTTCAGCTAAAGTGAGAACCCCTGGTTGTTGGTTGATATAATCCTGAGAGTAAATGTTTGGTCCATGTAAGGATTCAAAGGGATCACGTGTTGGATCAGCTTCAATGACAAAGGCAAAAAACATTCCAAATGGACAAAGGAAGGCAAATAGAGATTGTTTGAATCTTCTAATCATTTGACCTTATCCCCACTTCCTGTATCATCTAACAATGATTTCATTTCTGGATCATCCATTGGTAAGTTTGGTGGAAAGTCATTAAACCTTCTCCATAGTTCATACCCAACACTCACGCGATTGAGAAAAATCCAACCTTTGGCACGCACACCTTGTCTGAGATAACGACTAGATGGCCATTGTCTATCCTCTCTATCGGGAATGACAAGGACTCTGAAATTTCCAGAACCATTGTCTGTGATGTCAACAAGTTTGACAATTCCACCAAAAGTTCCTACGGCAGTTTCCGGCCAACCGCTGATTTGTAAAACGGGGTATCCTTGGAATTGTAGGCGAACTTTCCTACCCTCACCAACTAACGGAATATCGTTGCCGGAAATAAAAAGTTCAATGGCCTTGTCTTCTGCATCGGGAACAAGAATGGCCACACCGTCTCCCTCTTTCACTTGTTGGGTGTCAGGGTTCACCAAAATTCGCATGATGGTTCCATCTCTAGGTGCAAATATTTCTTGAGTTTCTTGCCTTGATAACCGCGCTTCGAGTTTGGGAAGGTCTTCCAATACACGGGCTACTTCTGATTGAGCCGATGCTAAGGAAGCCCTTGCATCATTGATTGATGCCTCTGCATCTTGTGCTACTTTTCCGGTATCGCTGTACAATGCTCTTTCTTCTTTGATGGCTGCATCGTATGTGGCTTTGGCTCGATCAAGTCCTGTTTCTGCATTGGTATGATCAAGTTCGGCAAGTTCCAAGGTTCTTTTGGAAGTAAGACCTTTTTCCCATAATTGTTTTTGGCGATCTAAGTTCAGGTTGGCAGTTTTTAAAGCAGCTTTTGCAGCATCTACTGCTTGTTCGCTGGCACGTACACGATCTTTTGCCATCATCCTTCTTGAGTCTGCCGCATCCACAGCGCTACCTCGAGAAGAACGTAAACTAATGATCCGCGAACGAATGTTATCTTCCCTGGATCTTGCAGCTTCTAATCGTTGTAAAAGTGCATTTTTTTCTTCACGAATCCTATTAATAAAGTTTGGATCATTGTCAGAGATATCTATGATAGGATCTCCCTTTTTGACCCGTGTTCCTTCATGCACATGCCATTTCACAACACGTCCACTGACAGGAGATTCGATGACTTGTTGTCTATCAAGGGGAGCATAAGCAACGACCCTTCCAAATCCCATCGTAGTTTGTTGCCATGGTACGTACAATAGGATAAGAACACTCAAAAAGAAAATGATGGTGAGAAGGTAAGCAAGACTTTGTGCAGGCAAAGCTGTTTGAACCAACCGATAAGAAGGTAAATTTTTATGGAGTTTCCATTTTTGTGACATATCAGTTTTCATAATCCAACCTTAAGAATTTACCTTTAAGGAATGGGAGTCGTTTTCTAAACGTAATACTTGGTCCATTTGGGATAGAACATTTGATGATTTGGAAACAATTAATAGAGTCCAGTTTTTATTTTTCTGCAACAATACTTTGAGACAAGCAGCGAGTAGATGGGGAGGTAAAATATCTAAATTTTCATCGATTAACAAAAGTTTCGGTTTCCCAATGATGGCTCTGGCTAAGGAAATAATAGTTGTTTGAATGTTATCAAATGGATGACCAAATGTTAAAAGTGGCGTGTGGATTCCATTCGGTAGGGATTGGATGGTTTCCCAAATACCTAATTCTTCTAAAAGTTGTCTGATTTCGATTAAGGATATTTCTTCTCTACCTACTCGAATGTTTTCCAAAATGGTACCTTCGAAGATTTCATTTCCACGAATCAAAAAAGTAAAAGAATGGATTTGTTCTTTGGAAACTTCATGAATATTTTGGTGGTTGTATTCCACAATTCCAGATGTTGGTGTTCGCATCCCGCAGATCAGATCTAATAAAATATGAGCATCATAAGGGGTGTTAGATGATATTCCAATGGATTTACCTGGTGTAACTTTTAAATCAAACCGGTTAAAGATTTTGTGGCCATTCGTGAGCGAGTAATGGATTCCAGAAAGTTGCACTTGGATTGGCCCTTCCGGAATTTCAAATTCTACTGTTTTGACTGGGATTGTTGGTAGATGGAATACCGAATTGATTTTGTCAACAGCGGCAATCAAACTATAAAAACTGTCCAACTGTTTACCAAATTTGGATATATCACTGAGTACTTTTGCAATGACAAGTTCGGCAGCTACTAGTTGTCCGATGGTGAGTTGTCGATGGATGACTAAATAACCACCTAATCCAAGTACAATGGCACTTGCTAAAGCCTGGATTCCAACTAGACCAATGATTTGTCGGATATAGTTAAAAAAGTATTTTTTTCTAGCATACAAATAATCTCTGATGAAGGAATCTGCTTTGTCCAAAGCAAAATTGGAACCAAAGGTAGAATGGAAAAGTGCGGAGTGCCTGGATATTTCTTCCAACCATGCTGCTACTTTGTATTTTTCTTTTGAAATTTTGATATAGTTTTCTGCGGCTGGTTTTCCCAATCGATAGGTAACCCAATACCCACCAATAAATAAAATCAGAAAAGAAAATACGATAAAGATGGGATGATAAAAGGAAATTAAAACAAAACCAATCACAGTAGTTAAAACGACAGATAGACCATCCACTAACAAGGAATGGATGGATTTTTGAATGGTCATTGTATCAAAAAATCGATTCACAAGTTCAGGGTTGTGGTGTTTGTCTAAGACATCTTGTCGAATTTTTGGAAATTTAACCGCAAACTCTGTAGCAATTCTCACAAACACACGTCTTTGTAAAATTTCCACAACATAGATTTGGATGGTTTGCATGGCTCCAGCAAATCCGAGGAAAAATACAACTAACAATGTCAATATGATGACTGGTTGGATTAAAACTCCAAAGGCTACAATATTAACAAGTGAGGAAGTCGCAACAGGAACAACTAAAGATAAAATTCCAATTCCAATTCCGTAAATAAAAACAATCCAAACATCTTTGGATTCCATTCGGATCAAATGTGAAATTTGTTTTAATGCATTTTTGACAGCAGAGTAGGAACCAGAAACTTCTTTGTTTGTTGAAAATGGAAAAGTTGGTTCGGCAATGATCCAATCCACAGAATCTTTGTTTGATTTGATTCCGATGAATTTCATTAATTCTTTTTCAGAATACCATTCTCCTTCATTGTCAAATCCATGTAGAGGTTTTACTAAATAGGAAGAGGTTTGGTAACTGATGATTGCATAAAATTCAGATAAGTTATGGTCATCACTCGGAATTTGAAAAACAAATGGTGAGTCTTGGGTGATGTAAGATCTTATGTCTTGTAATGTTTTTTGGACAAGATTTAGGCGGATTTGGTATTGGTGTGATGCCGCAAAAAGAAAATCGTAAAAATTGAGATTGGTAAGGATTCTATATTTACTTCTTAGGGAGCGAAATCCTTCTATAATTTGGCTTGGGACAGAATGGATGTGCAAAGACTCAGATAAAAAGTCTAAAACGGATTTTGCCAAATCTTCATGGGAAGAAAGTCTTGGATCAAAACTTTCTTCCTTTGCCTTGAAGAGTTGGTTCTTAAAATGAAATACCAACAAACGTAAAAATTTTAACATGTGAATTGCGATTCGAACCTTAGACTACACTTGACAAAACTTTGTTCTAGATTTTCTATTTTCAACCAGAGGTTCCTATGAAAATTTTTTATTCCACTTTGGTACTAATCGCACTCAGTTTTTCCACCGGACTGATTGCACAAGAAAACTGCACATATGAATATGATCCATCCCAAACCTCATTAGAGTGGACAGCGTTCAAATTTACAGAGAAAACAGGCGTTAAAGGCAAGTTTGATTCCATCAAAGTTATTGGCAAACAAAAAGACAAATCAAAGTTTGGTGCTGTCGCTTCTATTCAGTTCGAAATTGATTCTTCTACTGTTAATTCTGGTGTTCCAGACAGAGATGGAAAAATCAAAAAATTCTTTTTTGGATCTGTGAAAGGAAACAAAAAAATTTCAGGATCCTTTTCTGATATTAGCACAGGGGAAACGGGAACAGCAAAACTAAACTTACGATTCGGAAATTCCAAAACATCAGTGCCTGTTAATTTTGTATGGAAAGACGATGTTGTCGAAGTGACTGGAACGGTTGATGTTTTGGCACTAGGATTAAAATCGGGACTTAGTAAATTAAATTTAGAATGTAATGATTTACATAAAGGCTCTGATGGATTGAGTAAACTCTGGCCTACTGTTGACGTAAAGGTTGTATCAACCATAAAGAAAGTTTGTAAATAAAAGTTATATCCAAATCGTTTTTGGAATCATCCCAAACGATTTGGTCGCTACTTATTTTGTATCAACGATTGCGTTTGGTTCGCCAGTCGCTTCTGTGAAATGATTTATGAATCGTTTGTGTAATTTTTTTATCAGCGAAAGAGGTAAGAGTATCTGAATGAGTAAAGAGATCGAAACATATAATAAATCCCAATCGCCTACTGATAAAGAAATTTGTGATCTTTTGTATCAGGAAATCAATTTAAACTTAGCGAAAGCAGAAAAGAAAATTTGGCATGCGCATCCAGTTTGGTTTTTGGATGGAAATCCTATTGTGGGTTATAGCAAATTAAAAACTTGTATTCGTCTTTTATTTTGGAGTGGCCAAAGTTTTGATGAGGAGGGGCTGGAACCTGAAGGAAGTTTTAAAGCGGCAGAAGTCCGATATACAGATGTTAGTCAAATCAAGAAAAAAGATTTAAAACGTTGGCTCGGCCAGTCGAAAAAAATCCAGTGGGACTATAAAAATATTGTGAAACGAAAAGGTGTGTTAGAACGATTGAAGTGAACACCAGTAACAGGAACATATATACGCATTACGTATATATGAATGTTATACGAAATGGCTAAAACATCCCATCATGCAAGATAAATCTAACTTAGAAAATAATATATTCTTCTTTAAACTTTTAACTTTAATATACCCACCGGTCATATTATTAATCGATAGTTTCTTAAATTTTATAGAATTTCCCAACGCATTAGTAATACCTTTTTTCTTTGTTTATAGCTTTTTTCTAATCGATTACACATATCGATCTTAAATGCACAATGTCCTTTCGGAGATCATCCCTTTCGAATAGCGAAAAATGAACAGGATAGAAACTTTTTATTTAATCTCTACGGGAAAAAATGTATAAATTGCGGAAGAATTCTAAATGAAAAAGAAAATACAATTCGATAAACCACAACAAATTCGCGAATAAATTTATCTTACATCCTAAATCTATTTTTAACCTTTTATGAAACGAACTACATTAGTTTTATTATTTTTCACATTATTGCTTAACTGCAAGATTCCCATTTTTACAGATACTATTGTTAATAAAATCGAAAGTGATAATCAAATCTTTGACTTGAAGTCTACAATGGATCTTCAATTCGACTCGTTATACGTTCATATCTCGGATGGACCAATTTCAGATAAACTAAAAAATACATTTACGAACTACAAAAATTTCGACAAAGAAAACGGTTATGTACAAGCAAATTACTTTAATCCGTATCTACATATTTGGGATAGAACCTATTTGATATTCAGTTTAAACAAAAATGTCGTACATCTTGAAGTAATAGATCGTAAAAGCTCAGAATCTGTAGAAATTCATGAAGGATGTCTAACAAAGATAAGTGGAAAAAATACAATCGAAGATGAACCAGCAGCTTCACAAGATTATTTTCGATTAAAAAAAGATTTACTTTTTCTAAGAAAAAAAACAACATATGGATATATTCTTGAATGTATAAAGCGTTAGCCACTTCATATAATAGAATGTAAACGCTGCGCTTCTGCACTGGACACGTCGGTTAGTCTAGTTCTTAATAGAAAGAACAAATATGGATAATATAGAAATTAAAAAACTGTCCTCTAATGAATTAAATCAATTTATTGAACTCATTCGAGTCTTTGAAGATGTCTTTGAAATGAAAAACTTTCAAATGCCAAGTTCCCATTATCTTCAAACTTTATTGGATAGGGATGATTTTTTTGTTTTTGTTTCTATCTTTGAAAATCAAGTAATTGGTGGATTGACTACTTATACACTTCGTCAATATTATTCTGAAAAACCTTTAGTTTATATTTTCGATCTAGCTGTCCATACCAAATACCAACGCCAAGGAATTGGCAAATCACTTATCGAAGCGATTAATGGTTATTGTAAAAAAATGGGAGCTGAAGAAGTGTTTGTCCAAGCAGATGTGGTGGATGATTATGCTTTGGATTTTTATAGAGCAACGGGAGGATTACCAGAGGAGGTGATCCATTTTACGTATCCGTTGAGTTAAGTTGGGAAATAGATAAGATTTGGGTTTCGGTGAATTCGAACGACAGAATCTAAATAGAAAAACTATCGCTTCTATACAAATAACGAATTAAAGTCAAATTTTTAAAAAGTTTAGTATAATAAACGAATAGCATATAATTGCCGCTTATCGGAATTTAATTGTGTTGCGTGTAATTGCACAAAGTTTATTTTAAATTGACAACTATTGTTTAGTTCTTTTTGAGAATAAACTTTTCGATTAAGGGAAAGAATTTACCTTAATGAATCACTTCAAAGTAATCTTTCTACTTAAAAAAAACAAATCCCCACGCCAGCGATAAATCCGGAGCGACAATAGGAGCGAGGATACAAGCAAAGCGAAGGTTTGACTTGGTGGATGAGCTTAGCGAATCCAACATAAACAAGGCGTGATGAAATATTAAGACTAAAATCTCCGAAAATCGATTGCAAATGAAATTAAGCTGCTTGCGGAAATCCTTTCTATATTAATTACTATTTCCATCTACAAACAAATCGGAAAGATTGGAGCGGATAGCGCGGTCGTTATACAATCTAATTTCAATCAACTAACGGATTCGAGGCGCCCAAACGATTAAGCGATCTTTGAAATTTTTACATCGGAGGCATCTTTTCAAATTTTGATACTGCTGGATTCAGATGGTCCCAGCTTAATCCCTTTATCGTATATGTTACGGCCTGTGGTTTGTAGAGATTTGGATCATTGAGACTTGCAGCATGGATGGTAAATAGTTCGGGCATGGCGGCGAAGGTCATGTAGACTGGTGAACCACATTTTGGACAAAAGCTACTTGTTTTGATATTTCCGCTATCACCAACCATATCGAAGTTAGTTGTTTCTCCTTCTACTTTGACTGCACTGCGGGATCGAAAGGTAAGATAAGATCCGTGTCCGGTTCCACTCATTCGCTGGCAGTCTCGGCATTGGCAATCATTCATAAAAATAGGTTCTTCTGTGATTTTGTATTGAATGTTTCCGCAAGCACATCCACCGCTATAAATTTGATTCATATCATCCTCCACGCTTTGATTCGAATTTGCACAGAATCATCGTTAAATTAATTTATTAAGAAATTGAAATATGACCTGCTAACGGTCGGCCCGATTCCAAAAATGTTTTGAGATTCGAAAGAACACTTGGCCAACCACTAGAAATACCTTTTAACATCTGTGGGTCAAGATCCTCATGTGTGACAACTAAACGAACAAGTCCATTGGCATAAGCTTCTATATCAAATGTAACTCGAGAGTGTTTTGATTCATCATTGAATTCTGTTGGTCTTGACCAAGATAAAACTAATTTCTGTGGAGGTGTGATTTCCAAAACTTTACCGATGATATCGATTGTTTTTTCATCATCCATTCTTATATGTTTCCATACGGAATCAACCTTCCATTCTGAAACATTAATATGAGCTGGATTTTTTGCTAATGGATCAAGCCAGTACTTGGATGTCACCTCAGGATCAATGAGTGCATTCCATACCTTCTCCGGAGTGCTAAGTATAAAAGTAACATAAACAAAGTTATTTGGTTTCATGATCTTCTCCTTCAAGTTGTATTTTTAAGTCGTATAAAAAACCTAAACGATTCTCTTCAAATTTTCGTACCCAACGTGCATAAACCTCGTAAATTGGAACAGGGTTGATGAAGTGAAGTTTCTCTCGACCTTTCCAAACAACGGATACCAGATTTGCTTTGATGAGAATTTCTATGTGTTGTGTTGCCGATTGCCTTTGCATGTCTAGTTGTTCGCAGAGTGAGGAAAGAGTTTGGCCGTTCTGGGCGTAAAGTAGATCCAGCACCTTTCTTCGATTCGGGTCAGCCATTGCTTTGAATACCTGATCCGCTTCCTCCATTTCCTTTGGCATACGAATGATATTATGCAGGTATTTACCTGCATGTCAAGGATAAAAATGGAGCGAACATTCGCATCAATGGCGAAATGAGTGAGATGTGTCGATATAAAATAGGAGTTATGTCTCGTAAGTATTTGATTTGAGCCTGGGTTGGAAGAAGGGGAGGCGGAAATGGGATGTAGCAGAAGGTCAAGAAAATAATGGGCGACTGAGTAATATTCGGTCGGGTTAGACGCGCGGCTAATGGCAATTCGGATAACAGGCGTGTAATTAAAAGGTGGTTATTTGTCATTCGAATAACGCGCGTATAATGAGGCGGTAAACGCATAACGTATATTTGCCAGTTATGCGAAAGAAATACAGAAAAATATTAATCAGAAATCTATGAATTCAATTCAATAAACTTGAAAAAAAAATCGAATTTCATTTCATTCAATCGAATATCAAAACAAAAAATCCATTATATATAAAGATAAACTATATATTAGTCAACCAATAGCAAACTTAGATCAATACAATCGGCAGTTAAATAATATAGCATTTCTTTAAACTTTGACTGGTTAAAAAGAAATATCAATTGAATGGAAAATTTCCATAGATAGTAAGTTCTTAGAACTTTTTTTCTTTCAATATTCTAGACTTTATAATACTAATTTCAATCTAATCTCTAGATTTTATTGTAAATTTAATCGCCAATCTTCACGAAAGATTAAATGCGATTCTCTATAACATACTAAATTTAATTACTTATCGACGATAAACCTAGTATATTAAAATTATATTTAAAGTGATCAATCTAACCAAATTCGCAATATTCTTATTTCTAGTTGCTATATTCAAAGAGGTAATCTTTGTACAGGTAGCACTAACATGTAGATGTTTTTACAATTAAAAAAAAGAAAAATAGAATCTAAATTAAGAATGCATTTCCTGCGCATAACAGCGTCTTCCCGCTACGTTTCGGCACAAGGCCTCACTCGGCCTGCGGCAAATTCCCTTCCGTCACGCTTCTTGCTCCGCAACAAGTCGCGCCGACGCCTCCTTCTGAGGCTCGGCTACAGGGAACTTCGGGAAGATTAGTTCGTTATACGACAGTTAGCAAATGTATGCCTCAGGACATGGGTAAAGCGGAAGAATAATCTAGAAATTTCAGACTTGACAAAACCAAAATATATATACTAAAATGTATATATGAATCGTGCAAAATTATTTAAAAACGGTGATAGTCAAGCCGTTAGACTTCCAAAAGAATTTCGTTTCAAAGGTAAAGAAGTCTACATCAGAAAAGACGGAAATTGCGTCATTATATCTCCGATCGACGATGCCGTTGATAGATTATGGAAATCTCTCAATGATTTTTCTGATGATTTTAAAATTGATAGGAATCAACCGAAAACTTTTGATAAGCGAAATTCTATATGAATCAGTATTTGTTAGATACAAATATTTGCATTTATATCATTAACCAAAAGCCTGAAATCGTTTATCAAAAATTAAAAAAAATAAGCCTGGATAACATTTTTATTTCTGCTGTCTCTGAGTTTGAACTTAGATATGGAGTTGAAAAAAGTCAAAAATCAGAACAAAATCAAAAAACTCTTAATGAATTTCTGGGATTTCTAAATATCATTCCTTTCGACTCTGAATCTGCTTCTATAGCTGGATCAATAAGAACAAAACTAGAAAAAAAGGGAGAAATTATAGGTCCCTACGACTTACTCATAGCTTCTCAAGCTATCGCAAATGATATTATACTAGTTACAAATAATGAAAAAGAATTTAAGAGAATTAAAGAACTTAAAATCGAAAATTGGTTTAACTAGAATGCTGACCGTCGTATAACATCGACTAGCCTCTTCCCTTCGGGACTTGCGCCCTCGTTCGGCCTTCAGCAAATTTCCCACTATCCCTAACGCCTACTGCGCATGCTCAGGGTGGACAACTTCAGTAAGACTAGTTCGTTATGCGAAATTTTTTAAATTCGTAACAAAAGTTACTTTATTATAGAAATCATTACCAAAAAATAGTGGGTGTTTATGAACAAAAAATATATTTTAATTTTGATCCCTACATTACTTTTAGCTTGTCGATCTACAATGTTTAAGTGCGCTGAAGAAAACAAGTGTTCGAATAACCAAGGAAAATATGTTTCTACTACTGATTTCAAAGATTCTTACGAAGGTAATACGAAAGTAAGTCCTGTTTTCAATTTTTGGGTCGAAAGAATACTTCCTTTTGGCTATGGCAAAATTATTTATAAACAAGATCAACCTGGTTATATTAGAAAAGAATCGCAGTTAGATTCTTACGATGGAGAATGGAATTGGGTTCTTGATAACGCCCGTGTTGATTATTTAAGCGTTTATCATGGATTAGGTAAATTATACATTAAAGATGGTTCAATAATTGAAACTGAGTGGGATAAAGGGAATCATAAAGTTGGATCAGCTGGGAAAATAACTTTCAAAGATGGAAGAAGCATTTCGGGAACGTGGAATAAATTTTTTCTTTGCTCTGGAAATTGTATTAATGGAAACGGTAGCTGGTCTAGCGGATACGGATCATGGATTCAATCTGGAATATTTACAGATGGTAGTTTAAATGGATTTGGGACAGAAGAAACAAACGAGTATATTTTCAAAGGTATCTTTACTAAAAGTGCAAAAACATCAGGAAAAGTAAAATGTAAGGTAGAAAAACCAGAATGCTTAAAATCAATTCCGAAAGGATTCCACTCCATTCTGGAATTTGAATAAGAAATACCAGGTCAATAAAAAACTTCGCATAACAGCATTTTTACGCTTTATTTCGGGACTCTGGGTCAGCCTACGTTGATTAGCCTAGTTCGATTCATTAATACCAATGAATTTGGAAAAGAGATAAGATGTAGGTTGTTGGATTTACGATTTTTGTTTTAAATCTTTGAGATATTGAATACTTTCTCTCTCGGCAATTTCGTGCCTATTAAGATTTGATACCAACAAATCTCTTAATTTACAGTAAAGTTTGATCGAAACAAAAATCGATTAGAAAGTAGATTCAAATTCATAAAAAGGTATGGTTAGTTATGCGAATGGACTATACTCGCATTTCTTTTTATTCTTGTAAAATTCTCACGAACTAATCAGCAAAACAAAAGAGTTTGCAGAGAGAAAAAAATTTTGAGAAACCGCTAGTTCTGTTCTAGAAACTGGTGAATTCCGTTCAAAACGGTTTGGTGTTAGCGGGCTGCGGGAAAAAAAGGTTTCAATTGAGTAAAATTTTATATTCTTGAATAATTAATATGAAATCAAAGACATTCGTTTTACTATTCATCTTGCTTCATTTATTTAATTGTAATTTTGAGGAAATTTGTGAAGGATAGAGAGCTTATAATGATACAAGCCGATGTCAAATATTATTGGCTCTTTATACTTCGCAAAGCAAGGATTCTAAACAAAGTTCAAATCTCGCAGGAATTCTAGTGTTTTGTTTGAGTCAGTATGAGAATATAAAGAAATGTAAAAATGAACCTTCTATATGGCCGATACCTGACTAAGAAAATGTTTTAGATAATATTATGAACCAAATAGATTCGAAACGTGGCATAGTGCTATTTCTATCATTGATCTCTTTAGTTACCAATTGTATGATTGGAACGCAAGAGCAAAGCTGCATGTATTACTTAGAAAGGGATTATGGAAATGCCTGCCTTTGGCTTGTGATTGGTTATCAATATGGTGAGCCAGAAGCTCCGTTACGTTCAGTCGGTATTAATTATAGCTTAGTGAATTGTTACACATACCTTAAGAAAAAAAAGGATTGTGAAAGAAATGAAAACAAATATTTGCCCGGTTTGTATGGAATTGATGTATTTAACATCAGACAAAAATACCAAATGGAAATTTGGTCGTTTGAAATTATAAATAGTAATCTTTATATTTAAAGGAGAATGCATCAGATGAATGAATTCAATCCTGTTATATTTCTTATTTTAGTTTCGTTTGCATACGATTGTTCGAATCAAAAAGACTATTGTATGGAAAGTGCTGGCAGAAAAGGCGGAAGCTTTTATAGCAATGCAGAATCTGCCTGCTTAAGTTATTTATCATATCAAGAAAGCATTAGAATTGGGGAAGAACGAAACCAATCAATTTCTATTTACCGTATTCTATCAGAGGAAAGTTTTCTTTCATGTGTTTATAAAACAATCGAAAAAAGGAAATGCGAAAAGAAATCAGAATACATTCCGCATTTTGGATACTAGGAAGATTTTGTTAATACTATTTGTTGGGTTGGATGACCTATTGAACCGCTTAAATTAAAAAAATGGGAAGAGAAAGTGGGAATATAACTAAGAGGGAATATGAAACTAATAAGGATTTATATGTTTGTTGTGACAGTTTTTATCGTAAACTGTATACCAGGAAGCCAGCGAGAGGCATGTCGTTATAATGCAGAATCTAAAAAAAACAACTGTGAATTTGCGCAAATACTCGTTTTGATCTCGACACAACGTAAAGCCAGTGTTAGTGAAGAAATGCTAACTGGTAATGCATTGATTGAATGCCAGAAGTATTATGAAGAAATCGAAAATTGCAAGAAGGAAGAGAATGATTACATACCAAGTATTTATGGATGAAGGGAATGTAAATGGTAAGATTGTTCGTTAAACGAAATAGGATCAATTTTGTGAATCCAGAAAAAAATATAATAGGTATATTTATAAATTTATTTTTGTTTTTTTCTATTGTAAATTGTAATTTCGAAGAGCAATGTAAGAGTCATACGCCAAACGATAATTATGATGTTTGTTATTTATTAATTCAAAATTATAATAACGCTGAAGGAGAAAGGAGACTAAATATTCGTACAGATATAATATTAACAACTTGTCTCATGACTTACCATGATATAAGAAAATGCAAGAAAGAATCGACTCGCTGGCCTTTACCTGACTAACAATATGTTTTTAGATAAAGTATTAAGAGCCTCATTTGTTTTCCTAATGATTTTGATTCCCATCAATAGCGCGAATCAAAAAGAACAATGTCGCAAAGGTGCAGAAACTAAAGGCGGAGAGAAATATCAAGATTCAAGTTCAGCATGTGCAACTTACATTGGTTTAGAAGGTATGGCAAAGACATCTTAAGAACAAGGTAAATCTTCCTTTGCTACTAGATTTTTAGCCAATGAGGCTTTAGCAATATGCCTTTTGAAAGTTATCGAAAAACGCAAATGTCTAAACAAATCGGAATATATTCCACATTTCGGGGATTAAATGAGTTTTTATGATAGTAAAAAAGAATCTAATATTTAGGTTTTTAGTTTTTATCGAAAACTGTATATCAGGACGCCAGCGATAGTAGCGGAAATCCTTTCCTTATTAATTACTATTTCCATCTACAAACAAATCGGAAAGATTGGAGCGGATAGCGCGGTCGTTATAGAATCAGATGTCAATCGACTAACGGATTCGAGGCGCCCAAACGATTATCAATCAATTTTTTCTTAATCACGTGAATCACCTTTCTTTTACGGTAAAGGGATTCCTTCTTTCTTCAAAAGGCTCAAGAACTCTGTTTCTGAAACAAGTTTCACTCCAAGTTCTGTGGCTTTGTCAAGTTTTGAGCCGGCACCGGGGCCATAGAGGAGGTGAGTGGTTTTGGAAGAAACGCCAGAAACTTTTTTGCCACCGTGTTTGGTGATGAGATCCATCGCGACATCACGAGGTTGGAAGTTTTCGAAACTTCCAGTCACACACCAACTTTGACCAACAAACGGTTGTATATCGCTTTTTTCGGTTTCGTCTGCTTGGAATTTTAGGCCGAGTCCAATCAGGGATTTGACGAGTTTTAATGTTTCTTTGTCTTTTAGATGGGCGAGTAAAGCATCAACGGTTCTTGGGCCGATTCCATGAATAGAGGTTAACTCCTCTTCCGCATTTTTGGATTTAGAGAGTGCGACTAGTTTTTCCCAAGATTCAAATCCATTTTCAATAAGGATTTCTGTGACTTTGGGTCCAACTTCATTTAGGCCTATGGAAGGTAAGGTGAATCGAAAATCTTTTTCTTTGGATTTTTCTATTGCGTCAAAAATAATTTTTACAGATTTTTCACCAAAGCCATCTAACTCAAGTATGGTGTCTTTGTATTTGTTGAGTGTGTATAAGTCGGGAATGTCTTTGACCCAACCTTTTTCAAAAAAGATTTGAATTTGTCTTTCTCCGAGGCCTTCGATATTCATTTGTTTTTTAGAACAAAAGAAAATGAGTTGGTTCAGTTTGCGTTCGGGACAATTCCGATTGGTGCAGAAAAAATCAACGGAGTCGTCTACCTTGGTTAGTTTGGTTTTACAGGCCGGGCATTCTTTTGGTAATACAAAAACTGATTTGGGAGGAACCGTTACTTTTTCAACCGCAGGAATGATTTCGCCACGTTTGGAGATGAGAACTTTTGCACCAATTCCTGCACCCAGTTGGTCGATATAGTCTTGGTTGTGTAAGGTGGCGTAGGTGACAGTGGTTCCGGCAAGAGAAATAGGTGTCACTTTGGCTCTCGGTGTAATTTTTCCTGTCCTTCCAATGGCAAAATCGATTTCTTCAATGGTGGTTTCTTTGAGTAAGGCATCAAATTTGAAAGCGCGAGCCCAACGTGGGGACTGGCTTGTTTCTCCTAAACTTTCGCGAAGGTTTAGGTCATCTAATTTGATCACAAGTCCATCCACAGGGAATGGCATTTTGTCTTTTTTTTTGCGGAAGGATTCAATTTCCTTGAGAAGGGTTTTTCCAGAGATAACGTTGGTATCAGGTGCTAGGGGGAACTTTTCTTTTTTTAATAAAGTGATGATGTCTTTATGTTTGTTGATTCCTTTTCGGGAAGAAGAAAAATACATATCATAAACGTATATTCGTAATGGACGTTTGGCGACATCTTGCGGGTCTTTTTGTTTGATGGATCCGGCTGCTAAATTTCTAGGATTGGCGAACTTCCCGCCATACTCTTCGTTGAATTCTTCAAAATCAGCGAAGGTCATAAAAATTTCCCCTCGGACTGAAATGGTTAGTGGTGTGGAAAGTGTTTGCGGAATGGATTCAATGGTTTTGACATTTTCGGTAACAATGTCCCCGATGCCACCGGAACCTCTTGTCACACAATGTGTGAGTTTTCCATTTTCATAGTATAACAAGATAGAGGCGCCATCAATTTTCCATTCCAAGGAATAAAGTTCGTCGATACCTGTTTTTTCTAACCATTCGGAGAGTTCCGTTTCGTTATATGTATTTTCTAAAGATAAAACGGGAACTTTATGTTTGAATTTACTGAATTGCGGAGAAAGATCTGATCCTACTTGTAAAGTGGGAGAAGATGCGACCACCAAATCAGGGTTCGCTTTTTCAAGAGCTTGTAACTCTTTAACTAAAAGATCAAACTCTTTGTCTGAAATTTTAGGTGTGTTTTTTTTATAATAGAGATCGTTATGTTTTTGGATCTCTTTGCGAAGTTCTGCAACTCGTTTGGCAGGGTTTTCTTTCTTAGGCAATCAGTAAACTCCTGCTTGCATATATTGTTCGGGATCTGTTTTTCCTTCTTCGGAAATAAAAATTTCATAATGTAAGTGCGGGCCTGTTACGTTCCCTGTAGCACCCACTTCGGCAATTTGTTCTCCGGCTTTGACTTCTTGTCCGTTCCTTACATATATTCGTGAACAGTGACCGTATAACGTACTAAAGCCGAAATCATGCTGGATGATGACGTGGTGGCCATATCCCACATTGGAATAGGTAACTCGAACTACTCGGCCCGGTGCCGAAGCATAAATGGGGGTACCAGTTGCATTTGCCATATCCAAACCGTCATGGTATTCCCAATAACCAGTGGTAGGTGACTTCCTCATTCCAAAAGGAGAGGTTAAATTGTAGGAATACATAGGATTAAAAAGAGGGGACTTGGATAAAATATCGGATCGTTGGTATAGAAATTGATAGTTTGCTTCCACCAAACGTTGGTAATTGTCCATTCGGTGTTTCAATTGGCGCAGGTCATAAATTTCGCTTAAATACTTTCTGCCCACGTCCAACTGTTTGTCTTCTTTTTCTTCTTTTTTGAGTGATTCTATGGCAGCAGTTTCGATAAAATCTTCTGGAGGAATTTTTAAAAGTTCATCATCTTGTCCATCAATGAGGGTGAAGAGTTCCAACATACTTTCATTCAGTTTGGAATACTCTTCTTTCATCTCTTCTAATTGGTTGGCATGAGTGATATAAGTATCAAAATATGTTCCGTAGATTTTTGAGAGTTGGTTGATTTGGGTTTGGGTACGACTCGAACCAACAATTCCAAAGATAGCAAGACTGAGTAGACCTACAGTTAGGCCCAAAAAAAATAGAATGGTAAAATGAGAAATTTGGAAGTGGAAAGAACTATCATACCCGTGTGGAATGACAAGAATGGTCATCCGTTGGTGACCTTTTTCTTTCACCTTATCAATCTGTTTCTTGATTTTCGGATTGTCCTGTGAAAAAACAGACCTAATCTCTTTAATTTTTTTCTTCATGACGAACCGCGCGACCTACATAAATATAACGCTCCGATTCCTCTCAAGGGTCAAGTGGAAATCCCTATTTCTTGGGATTGTCCTTGTTTTCGGATTCTTGAGTTTTGTCGCATTGGCAACGAATTTACGATTTTGGTATGTATACCAAACTTCAATCCATTCCCATATACCGACGGAAATCCCTGAAGCAGAAGTTGCCATTGTTCCTGGTGCTGCCGTTTATGGAAAAACACCTTCCCCCATTCTTATGGATCGTTTGGCTTGTGGATTGGATTTATACAACACGGGACGAGTGAAAAAAATCTTACTCTCTGGGGACAATGGTAAGTCGGATTATAACGAACTGCGACCCATGTTGGAATTTATGTTGAATCACAAAGTAAAACCAGAAGATATTTTTGTGGATCATGCTGGGTTTCGTACACTTGATACACTGATTCGCGCGAAAGAAGTTTTTCTTGTGAAAAAAGCCATCTTCGTCAGCCAATCTTTCTTTTTATCAAGAGCCATCTATTTAGGACGAGAATTAGAACTTGAGTTATACGGTTACGAATGTAATTTAAGAACTTATAAAAAAGAAACTTATTATTCTTTCAGGGAATTTTCGGCAAGAATTCTTGCTTGGTGGGACATCCAATGGGACACTCCACCAAAATATTTAGGCAAACCATATCCTATTGATGGAAGTGGTGTTTCTACCTGGAAAGGTTCCATTCCAATTTCTTCACATAAATGAAGTTAGCTGTTGCAAAAAACAAAGATAAGTTCTTGGCTTTTGTCATTGTAATAATTTCTGCATTTATTTTTAAGTGGATACCGGAAAAGTTATTTGTATCAACTTTTGATGCAAAGGTTTTTAATTCAGGGTTTTATACTTTGAGTCTAAATCCAATCACATCCAATACACCATGGGATCAGTTTTTTACTCCTTGGTTTCTTTGGGCCACAGGTTTAGTTTCTAAACCAGAAGATATTGTTTCTATTTTAGATTTTGTAAATATCGTATCGGGTTTAATCATCATCAGTTTTATCACATATCGTTTCCATTGGTCTTTTGGACTTGGATTGGCACTTCTGATTGTTTCTAGTCCACTTTATTTAATTTTTAAAACATGGATTGGATTTTCTGATCCCATTACTTTTTTATTAATCAGTCTTTATAATATCATAGTTTTAAGTAAGATTTCTTTTCAACGAAAATGGATTCTTTTAACCGTTATTTTGTTTTTAGGACTTTCGAATCATTGTTTTCAATTTTTAGTTTTGGTTTTAATTTCTGGTATGATTTTGTTTTTGGAAGATCAATCTCGATGGCGATTGTTGGTGTTTTCATTTTTAACATCTGGAATTTTATATAGTTTTTTGTTGATCTATCTTTTTATATTCACATCGATTCATTGGAACCTTACTCGAGTTTCTATTTTTTCAAATATGATTGGGAACGAATTCATCCGAATGAATGTATCAGAACCAATTTTGGGTACAATTGGATTGTTTCATGGCCTTTGGCCTTTTGTCTTATATTTGATGTATAAAAAACCGATATCCATTTTTGTTTTTATTTTTTGTTACATTATTTCCATGTTAACGTATGATACCAATCGAGTGTTTGCGATTCTTTCCACTCCTGTTTTGATTTTGTATTCAATTAATTTTTGGAATTGCTCTAAATTCAGGGAACGATACTTTTTGATCAGTTTAGGCGCTCTTGCTCCAGTGATTTCGGTCTTATATCCACTTTTTTATAAATGGGATGGCAGGATAATTTATTTACAATAACATTCCTTGTGTTAGTATTTTCTTTATGAGAATACAAATTATTTTGTTTGTAAGTCTTTTCTCCTTTTCGACTGCCTTCGCCCAGTCGATACCCCTCATCCAACAAAACGACAAACCTCAGGTGACAAAAGAATCCCTCAAAAAAAGAAGGAACCTTTTGGAATGGCATCAAATTGCAGGATTAACCACTTTAGCACTTTGGCTGGCAACTAACTTAGAAGGCGATAAGGCGTCTGAAACCTTGTATAGAAAATCAGACCAGTATGCGCAGAGTTTATTACTCGCAAATCCACAGTATGCAACGAATGACCCAATGTATTTAGTTGCTTTAAGTCCTTTAAACCGACATAGTATTGCCGCCGATTATCTTCTATTAAAAGATCCAACCAATAATGCAGGATTGTATTTGGCATTAAAAGCAAATGAAGAATGGGAAACCAAACATTCCGCGGCTATGCATAAAAATTTAGCGATGGCGACGTTTACTATGTATGTTGTCACTGCAAGTCTCGCCTTTTTTTCGCCGTCTAAAATAGAATCAGAATCAGATGATGATGGGCCCAAAATTTATAGTCCCATTTTTGCACATAAGGCAATGATACCGATTCATTTAGCATCCATGTTATTATTACCAGGATTAGGTGCCAGGATTGGAAAAGAGGGCCCAAGTGCAGCTCACCAAATGGAACAGGTTGGTTGGGCCGGATTTGGTGCTATGTCGATTGCGTTACTCGTCATTACATTTTAATTTTAAGGATAGGTTTGATTTGATGAATAAGATGATTTTTTGTTTTGCGTTTTTGTTCTTTGGGGTAAATGTTTTTGCTGCAGAAGTCACAAAAAAGAATATAGAATTTTTTGTAGAACATACTACCAAAAATGTAACGGGTGTTTGTAATGAAATTCAAATGGACACTCCGAATATCCAAGTTTCGGGGAATAGTTACGTTTTAAGATCTCCCTTTGAAATTAAAATTCCGCTTTTGAAAATTGTTTCTGGAGATACAAATCGTGATTCGCATATCCAGGAAATTTTGGGATATCCAGATACACCAAACATTCTTGTCAAAATTGAATCGATAAAACCGGAAAAGGATCAAGCCTACACAATTAAAGGTAAATTGACCATTCATGGAAATACCAAAGATTTTGCGACTGATGCTACAGTAAAACCAGAGAATCCCAATTCTATTCAAGTTGAGGGATCCCTTGTGGTTAAGTTTTCTGAATATGAATTAGAAAATCCGTCTCTACTTTTTATGAAAGCAAAAGATGAGATTCGGGTGAAGTATCAGTTTCAGATTCGGGTGAAGTGAAGCTGGAGCGGATCAACTAAAGAAAGAAGTAAAGTAACGGTTTTGTTAACTTCCTAATAACTCCACCAAACGATTGTATTTTAAGATGATTCGTTTGGTCATCTCTTCCCCTTTTTTATTGATATCGGGATGGTATTTTTTTAATAGTTCTTTGAACTTCTTTTTTACATCGGTGATGCCGGCACCAGGTTCTAAATCGAAAAACGCAAGTAAGTCTTTTACTTCATCAGAAACTGTTTTTACAATTTTTTTCTTTTTCTTTTTGGTTTCTCGAAATCTACCATATAACTCGTAATAGGTTCTGTCTCTGAATTCGCGAGTGATATCGCGGAAGTTAAGAATTTTTGTGGGAATCAGACTTTTTAAATATTCATATAAAAATTCTTCTGCTCCGTATTCTGGATGGATTTCGAATTTTTCTAAAAATTGATGGATGGAACGTCTCACAAAAAAATCAATTTCGAATTTATCCATGAGATAAGAATCAACCGCATCATCGTAATCCACAGTGGCCGCTGTCAGAAGTAATAGAAGTTCCCTATCTAATTTATGGTTGGCGATTGTTTTTTGGATCAGAGTTTTATAAGATTCGCGAAGTTCATATAACGGACGTTCACTAAAAAAAATCCCACCTCTTAGGAACTCTTCTGCGACTTCGTCTAATTCTAAACTCCAGGCGAGAAAATCAATCAGCAGATCCCCGTCCACTTCATGGAATCCACCGGAAAGTGTCATTTGTGGTTTTGATGCTTTGAATTGATAAACTTTGCGAAGGCATTCTTCCTTTCTGATTTCCAAAAGTTCAGAAAGTCGGTCGTAGGACAAAAACCATAACATGGACTCAGAAACGTTCTGAAGTTCGAAGATCACATCGTGCAGAATTTGTTTGTTTTTTTTCGTTTCTACTCTTTGGACCATACAGAATCGACTCTAGAGCCAATTTCAAACCTGGGCGACTTTTTTGCTAGTGAATCCTATTCCTTTTTTTGAACTGGAAGAATGAGCCACCATATTTCAGAACATCCGTCTTTACAACCGTTCGATATTTCCGAATACAAGGGAGTTCGAGGTAAAAACTTTTACGAAATAGACCCCGCCTTACAAAGAGTGGTCCATCGGTATTCTGAATCCTTTGCACCTGACCATAAAAAAGCAATGGAAGAACATATCCGAAAGTATGGGGAACTCGTCGGTGGGATTTTGGATGAACTCACGGAAGAGTGCCATAAAGAAGGAAAGTATGGTGAGGTTGTTAAGTTTGATCGAACCGGAAAACGAATCGATTTTATAAAATATTCCGAAGAACAAAAATTAGCACGTAAAATTTCTTATGATCACGGTGTTGTCAATTTAGACTTTCATCCTGAATGGAAATATGATTTTACACATATTCATCGTTATGCGCTCACTTATTTAATGAATATGAATGGGGAAGGTGGTGTTGCTTGTCCTTTGGCCATGACTGATGGAATCATCTTAGCGTTGAAAAAAATTGGAACAGAAGAACAAAAGAAAAAATACCTCCCTCTTGTTGCGGGAAAGGGAAGTTCTTCTCATTTTATGGCCGGACAATATGTAACGGAAAGAGTTGGTGGAAGTAATGTTTCTGCCAATCGAACCATTGCCAAAAAACTTCCAAACGGTAAATGGGAGTTAACTGGTGAAAAATGGTTTTGTTCCAATCCTGGTGATCTTTGGGTCACAACGGCAAAGATGGAAGGAACCAATACCGTCGGTATGTTCCTTGTTCCGAGGATCAAAGACAATGGAGAACTCAATGGGCATCATATCCTACGTAAAAAAGATATCATTGGTTCTCGCGGAAAACTCACTGTAGAAATTATTTATGACAAGGTAGAAGCCGAAGAGTTTGGTCGTCCGGGTCATGGACTTGTGAATCTCATCCGTTACATCATCAAAACCTCTCGATTGCATGTGGGTCTTGGTTCCAGTGGGAATGCAAGAAGGTCAGTGATGGAAGCTTCTGAGTATGCAAAGTTTAGGACAGCTTACGGGAAAAAGATTTTAGAATTTCCTTCTTTTACAAAGACATTAGCAGAAATGCAAATTTTGCAAACTGGAAATTGTTTTGTAAACTTTAGATCAGCTAACCTTTCAGAGAAAGGTGACGATGCTGCGGAAATTACTGTTCCACTTATGAAATATAAATCTTCTTCCCAAGCAAGTTATATCACTCAAAAAGCGATCTTAACTCTGGGTGGAAACGGAATCATTGGAGATTTTTCTCCACTCCCACGGCTTCATAACGATTCCATCATCAATGAAACTTGGGAAGGAACTCATCTCATCATTGCAGACCATTGTTTGCATGCCTTACAAAAACCAAAAGTATATGCAGCCTTCCAATCTTTGTTAGATGAACTAACAAAGTCTGTTGGGAATCACGAGGAATTAAAGACCGCATTTTCAGTATTCCAAACCAAACGAAAAGAATTGGAAGATTGTATCAAAAATCAGTCTAAAGATTGGAAGGATATGAATCGTGTTTATATCGCTGATGTAACCTACCAAGTGTTTTTACTCGCAGAGTTTTTAGAGCAGGCGGTTTACGATATCACAAATAAACTCCCAACAAAGTATCTTTATTTTGCTAATGGGTACGCTGAGATGGTGCGAGACGGGTTGGAAGCACCTAGACAAAAAGAAGGAGTTTTCTTTGATCCTAAAGCCATGGAGACTTTTCTTTCTTTTTAAATAGTATGGAAAATTTTTTACTACTAGGAATTTGCTTTGGACTGGGGTTGTTTTTTCGAAGGCTTCCTCAGTTTCCAGAATCCACTCCTAAGGTGTTAAACGGATTTATCCTTTTTATTTCTTTGCCTTCTCTTGTTTTGTATCATGTCCATGAATTAAAAGTGGATGCGACTTCCCTTTTACCTTCGTCTATGCCATGGTTTGTCTTTGGGATTGCCATTGTATTTTTTCTTGGATTGTATAAACTAAGGTTTTTAAAATTTCATACAGCCGTCTGTTTGGTGTTAACTGCTGGTTTTGGAAATACATCCTTTGTTGGGTTTCCATTACTCGAAACTTACTTAGGAAAACAATCCCTTGGGTATGGAATTTTGGCAGACCAACTCGGAACTTTTATGGTTTTAAGTTTTCCCGGAATCATTTTGGCTTCGATTGCTATGGATGGAAAATGGGATTTTTTAACTCTCATCAAAAGGGTTATGGGATTTGCACCCATCTATGCATTGTTTGTTGCTATAATCACAAGACAATTTGTTTACCCTGAGGCTCTCAAACTTGTTTTACTTCGTTTGGGTGATACACTTACCCCACTTGCTCTAGTATCAGTAGGGTTTATGTTGGATTTACGAACCATAGCAGGTCACGGCAGAGTTTTGGTATTAGGACTTGGATTTAAACTCATCCTTGCACCATTACTCGTTTATTGGGTTTATTTTCCATTAAAAGAGGACTCTTTACTTTTCCAAACCATTGTTTTGGAATCGGCAATGGCTCCAATGGTCACTTCCACAGTCATCACAATTGAAAAAAATATTTCTCCCCATTTAGCAAGCCTTATGTTGGGAATCGGAATTCCTATTTCCTTTGGCACCACATACGTTCTCAACTTTTTGTTGAAAGGAAACTATATTTGAACCTAAAATTTTTACTCTTACTTGTTCTCGCAATGGTATCTTGGGGAATTTCTTGGCCCATCGGTAAAATGATCGCAGGCACGGTTCCTGTTTCTGTATTAGTGTTTTGGCGATTTCTTGCTACCTTTCTATCTGTGATTCCTCTACTTCTTGTGATGAAAATTCCATTTTTACTCAAAACAGGGAAGGACTATTGGAATGTTCTTGTTGGTGGAATCATTTATACTTTTTACAATCAGTTCTTTTTTATGGGATTAAAAAATGGACTTCCTGGAGCCGGTGGAGTGCTTGTCACCACTCTCAATCCCATTGTTACTTTTTTTATCGTTGTACTCGTGCAGAAAAAACGAATTTCCAAACGCCAAGTGATAGGTTTATTTTTTGGATTTATTGGTGGACTTGTGATTTTACAAGTATGGAAGATCAGTATCGATTATTTGTTGTTATCTGGTAACTTATTCTTTTTGTTATGTTCTTTCGTTTGGGCGATCCTTTCTCTCAACAGCCAATCAACAGGAAAATCGATGTCTCCTGTGACTTATAGTTTTTATGTATATGCTGTCGGATCCATCATAGAACTCATATTTTGTTTCAATGATCCTAGTTTTTGGAAGGTATGGGACGAAGGGTTTTCCTTTTGGGCTTCTATCTTTTACTTAACAGTGATTTCGACAACCTTTGGAACTACAGTTTATTTTTATGCAGCAACTCGACTTGGATCCGAGATTGCGAGTAGTTTTATCTTCATTGTTCCTCTCTCTGCCTATTTGAGTAGTTTTTTGATTTTGAATGAAGTGATACAAATCCCAGTCATCATTGGAGGTTCCTTAGCCATCCTCGCAGTGTATCTCATCAATTCGAAACAAAAACGGAAGGAACCAAACCTTTGAAGAACGTTACATCTTGGAAAAAAAGATTCAAAATTTGGTTATATAATTTTTATCCACCCTATGTAGGGGCTGGGATTCGCATCAAAGAAATTGCTCCTGACTTTTCCTATTTTCGTTCCGAAATGAGGTTACGTTTCTATAACAAAAATTATGTGGGAGTTCATTTCGGTGGCTCTTTGTATTCTATGTGTGATCCATTTTTTATGTTAATTCTATTGGAAAGATTGGGTTCCGATTACATTGTTTGGGACAAAGCCGGCAATATGATCTTTGTCAAACCAGGAATGGGAAAGGTCATTGCCGAGTTTCGCATTTCTGATTCCGAAATCCAAAGGATCAAAAACGAAATCGATATTAAGAAAAAAGGAGATTATCAATTCACCACTGATGTCAAAAACGAAGCAGGTGAAGTGATTGCGATTTTGGAAAAAACAGTTTATATTCGCAAACGGGGAAGGCTCCCCGTTCAGAATGGATAAGGATAAAAAATAAGAAATATAGATAAGTTTCTGATTCTTATTTTTATCCTGTTGTTCTAGTATTTTTTATCTTCGTCTTCAGGAATCATACTTGCGTAATACAGAAGCAAAGCATCGTTTTTGGAATGAACCACTCGATTGGATTCTTCGATCATCTTTCGTTTTTCCAAAATCCTTTTTCCTTTTTCCCAAACTTCTTCAGGATCTTTGATTAGATAATTTCCATCATGGCGGGAAATAAAATCTTCAACTAACATTGTACTCTGTGAAACTTCGACGGAGAAATCATTCTCTGCTAAAATTTTAGCCACAATTTGGTTTGGTAAAATTTTATGATACTGTTTCCAACCTTTGGTGATGCGGTAACTGAGTTCTAGTGTTGGATCTTCTGTGTGTGCATATTCAGAGATAGGAATGGGATCACAAAATTCTACATACACATTGGAACGTTTTGCAAGAAATCCTGCCATCCCCAACTCTTCTGGCATATTACAAAACTGGTTGTCTTCCGGAACAGTTTCATACGACACAGAGATGGGAACAATTACTATCTCTGTTCCAGAACTACGAAATGCATTTACTGCCGTTGTCAAAAGTCCTGTTTTTACAGGAACAATTCCGCCTGTGCGAGATCGAGTTCCCTCTGGATAAACAAGAGAAGGAATTCCTTGTTCTAACATCACTTGTGAATAAAGAGTGAGGCATTCCAAATACAAACTGTTTCTCGTTCTTTCACGGTCGACTGCATAAGCACCTAGGGATTTTAACATCCATTCCCAAAAAGGATTAGACATTAGATTGATACCCGCCGCATAACGAGGAACAGGTAGTCCTAAGTGAAATAAGGAATAAGCAACTTCAACGGAATCTAAATGAGATCTATGAGTGGGGGCATACAATAAATTGTATTTAGAAGACAATGCCTTCACTACTTCTGTTTTACCACCAACATGAGGAATCATTGATCCTTTTAAGAAACCACCAGAGAAGAGGCGAATGGGAGCGACAAACCTAAGAACAGATTCCCGAACAGTAGGACTATAATTGTCAGCGATTTCTGTTACATAGAATCGAACGAGTTCTTTAACAAGAGTGTTCTCTTCGTCTTTTTGGCAATTTTGGAATCGTTGCCATATTTCAAGTTCTGATGCAAACTTAACCTCATCCAATTTTTGTTTTTTACGCGTGGCTTTGGAGAGTCTTTTTTGCGTGGATTCAATCACAGCGGAGGATTGTTTTTTAACACGAGTCACGGTGCCTGGAACATTGCTAATGTGTTTTAAAATTCGATCCACAAGCAGGTTTTGAAAATCAATTCCTGATGTTAAGTTGAGTCCTACTTTCTTTTGAACTACGAGAGGAATGTTTTTCGATTCCGTTTTTTTACCACAGATTAAATCAATCAGTGAATCTGGTGGTTGTTTTCTTGTGAGAACATCGAATAAAGTTCTGTGTAAGGTAAATGGGAGACGAATCTCATTGGCAAGTTCAATGAGGATACTCAATGCATACGTTCCTTCTACGTTATCATGCCATTTGGTAGATTCTCTTTCGATAAAAGATCTTGGTGCAAAGAAAATCTCAATACGATCTTTGATACTTAACTTTTCGCCACCTGACAAAAGTTCGCCGACAATTTTTTGTCCAAACCCTCGGTTTCTACTTTTGTTACTAGTTGCTGTTGTGATAAAATCGGCAAGGCCTGATCTTCCCATCACCGTATCGGGTCTTGCACCATAACGCATGGCAAGGTCTCTTACTTCTTGAAATCCTACAGATAAAATTTCACCAAGTAAATTAGAACCATAACGGGGAAGAAGAGAAACAATTCCACTGGCAATGGCCATTGGGTTTTTGGCAACTCCCACAATCTCCATTCCCACAACATCATCGGTAACAGAAGTATTAATAAAATTCGAAGAAAGAACCTCTGCAAGAAACGCAGAGGTTTCTTTTTCATAAGATCCAATATTAAAAAAACTAAACTTTTCCTCTAAGATTTCCCCGAGTAGTGATGGGCCATTGACAACGGCAACGGATGCGTTTGAAAAATTTCTTTCTTTTAAATAATTTTGTAAGTATTGCGAATAAGTAATGAATCCTGTTTTTTTTCTGTTTTTAGAATCCAGAATTCCTTTTGTTAAAAAAGAAAAAACATAACTATTGGTAGGTTCTAAAACTTCCAAAAGGGCGTGGACACTGTCCAAAAAAGACCTAGAAGGAACTGCCACATGGAAAACCCAATCATCCCGTCCGAAAGCATCCAAACTGGAAACTATGTCGATATGATCAGGAAGATCAATTGTCTTTCCCATAATCTCTGTTTGGCGTCGTTTCTTTAGAACCTCTACCAATTCTTTGTCAGGAATCCAGAGAGTGATGGGGTCGAACTTCTGTGCCAGTACGGAAGCGATGATGATACCCATGGGGCCGCTTCCCAGAACTGCTTGTTTTAAGTCGTTATAGGCTATTTGCATAAAAAATTAACAATACGAATCGAGGGGAAATCTCACTTTATTTGTTTGCTTGAAACGATTCGAGTCTATCGAAAAAGTATCAGGAGAGTGTAAATCGTCAAGTCACAATGATTCGAGCTGGTATTGTATTTTCAAGTCTTGCCGTCATCCCTGCCTTCTTTGGCTGGTATCAACTCTGGCTCGGTCTCACTCGGCCACAAGAGATCAATTTAGCCATTGCGTTACTAGTTTCTTTCCTTTGGGTGACAGAACTTTTTCCACTCTATGTCACGGGTTTTTTAGTTTTATTTTTGGAATTGGTCTGGTTGATTCCCGCTTGGGGACCAGGTGCCCCAAAAACGATTACTTTCCTTTCTTGTTATTTTTCTGAGACCATTTTACTCTTCTTAGGTGGCTTTGTCATTTCTTCAGCAATCACATCTTATGGATTGGATTCTGCCATCGCTCGTTTTGTGATCCAAAAAACGAAAGGTTCAGCCTTTTTACTTGTGCTTTCTTTGGGTTTTGCCACAGGTTTTTTATCTTGTTTCATGAACAATACAGCTACTGCTGCCATGATGCTTGGTCTTGTTTCTTCGATGATGAAATCCTTAGAAGAGAACAATCCTTTAAGGAAATCACTTCTTTTTATCGTTCCTTTTTCTGCAAATCTAGGTGGGATCGGAACACCTGTGGGAACACTTCCCAATGTGATTGGAATTGGATATTTACAAGAAAGAGGATTGGAAATTGGATTTTTAAACTGGATGGCCTTTGCCTTTCCAGTGTTCATCCTTTCTGTATTGGCACTTGCTATACTTTTGTACATTGTGTATTTAAAAAAGGACAAATCAGAACTTTCTATCGCATCAATTCAAATTTCTGATTCCAGTGTATTAGTTTCGAAGAGAGATCGTTCGATTGCTTTGGGTATCATTACGATCACCATTTTAGGTTGGATCAGTTCTGACCTACATGGATTTTCTAACGGAACTGTTGCTCTATTTCCCATCATTGTATTTTTTGGATTTCGACTTTTAGACCTAAAAGAATTCCGGAACTTGTCTTGGGATGTTTTGATTCTCATGGGAGGGGGAATTGCTCTCGGAAAAGCTTTTGAAGAAACAGGTCTTGCAAAACATTTTGTCGAAATTTTTATGTTAGGTGATTCAAATCAATTGGGTTTGTTTTTGTTTTTTTCTATCCTATCACTTGGGCTTTCTTGTTTCCTCAGTAATACCAGTGTTGCCAATCTTATCCTTCCTATTACCATGGGTTTGCCAACTCATCTCATTTTGCCTGCGGCAATTGGTGCTACCATCGGCGCTTCCCTTGCAATGCCACTCCCTGTGTCCACTCCACCCAATGCATTGGCCTTTAGTTATGGTGGCATCAAAAGTTTTGAGATGTTAAAGGTAGGTGGCATCATTTCCATCATTGCTTGGATCTTGTTTGTGACTCTTGGAGGCCTGATTTTACATATATTGGGCATCGTCGATTTTTCTAAGTTTTAAAAAAAAGACTTTTCCTCTCCTTTAGTTCCATTACTCTATTTTCGAATTATGCGAACTTTCCGATTTCTGCTATTTTTCACGGCTTTTGTCTCATTTTTTCTTTCCTCTTGTTATAATTATATGAGTGAAGATGTTCCCATCATCACAAGACCAGACTTTAAACAACAAATAACAATCCTTACCATCAAAGTTTCCACTCCCGAAAATGATAAAACCAAACGAGAAATTACGTCTATTTATACTAAGTATCTAATGGAGACGGGTTATTTTGGTCGTGTTTTATCTGATGGTGTCAGAGCCAATCACCATATCGATTTGTACACAAGCGAAGTGAATGAATATGAACATTTTTGGATCTCATCCATTTCCACCTTGTTTATGTTAGGAACTGCTGGATTGTTACCGTCTATTTATTCTAAGGAAAGAGTCCTTCATGCTGATTTTTATATAAATGATAAACTTGTGGGACGCGAAAAGTACAGACAAAAACATTCTACATTATTTGGAGTACCCTTTATTTTTATTTGGGAAGCAGGAATCAAAGAAGCGAAAACAATTCATTTCAATAAAGAAAAGAATCTAATCCACAATGTGGTGCAAGATTACAATCGTTACTTATAGGAGATTTTATGAACTTTTTTACAAAACCAAACCAATCCTCAATTCGTTTTCGAACCTTAACCATCATTTTTGTTTTTTGTTCCTTTGCCTTTGTTTGTAAAACTCCCGAAGTCAAAAAAGCTCCCGTGGTTGAAGTTAAAAAACCAGAGCCAGTAGAAAAAGTGGTCGAAGCACAAGATCCTAATTTAGCATTTTTAGAAAGTATCGAAGATGGTAGAGAACTTCCAGAATCTGATAAATGGAAGGTAGAACAGTATGATGTGTTTACAGAAGATACATTTCCTTCTTATGCACCGGCAAATACAAATATTGACTTTGCAAAAGTCGATTATCCATTGTTAAATGCTGCTATTTTTTATGTAAGTTCTAAAGAAAGAAAAAATCTAGGCCTACGTCCGTTTAAGTATTCAGAAAAATGTGAACAAGCCGCTTTTGGACATGCCCAAGACATGGTAACTTATGATTTTTATTCACATACAAGTACAGTGAATGGAAAAGAAACTTTACGAGATCGTTTGGATTTGGTGGGAATTTCTGATACATATTCTGCAGAAAATATTATCAATTCCTTTGGAATTCAATACCAAGGAGGCCGCGCCGTATTCACACCTGTTCAAAACGGTGGGGCTTTTTTCAGTTATACTAAAGCGGGAACACCCATTCCCAATCATACTTATTTGAGTCTGGCAAAAGCCGTTGTTGAAACTTGGTTTAATTCACCAGGCCACAGAAAGAACATTCTCAATCCAGAATTCACATATATGGGTGCTGGAACTTCCTTTTACAAAGACAAAAAGTTTTATGATATAGACAAGGTGAAAGCTGTACAAGTATTCACAGCAAAACCTTAAAAACAAATAAAAGATTCTGATCAGAATCTTTGGAACATTAGGAAGTTGTTTTATTGGACATAAATGAATTTTATTTTTTGGCAAAACTTGCAGCTCAAGTTACTGATTCAAAAATTTCTCTGATCACCGCTTTAGAAGAAAATGAACAAATGCCGATGGCCGAATATGGAATTTTACCAGATCAAAACTCCATATTTATATCTTTTTCTGCAGAATTACTCGGTGAAACAAAAGACATTGTTATCTTTGAAAATCTAGAACCAAAATCAAATTTCATAGTAAACCCTTCATCCTTAATCGCTCCTATCCAATTTTATATTGGAATTCCGTTAGTGCAAAAGGAAAAGGAAGGAGTGGTTTTGGGTTACCTCGTTATTTTCGATGAGAAATCTAAAAAATTAAAAGAAACCCAGATCAGACTACTGGAAGAAATTACAAAGAGAACTGCGGATTTAATCGACCAAAGAACAAAAGAAATACCGATGAGTGAATTGATTTTACAAGGACGTAGTCCGAATGAATCCACCTTGTCTGTATTTGGATCCAACCAAGCCATCAGTGAGATCAAAAAAATAGAAAGAGAACTTCGTGCGACGGAAGCTGCCTTCCGTGGAAATTTTGATAACGCAGCCATTGGGATGGCTTTACTGGATGAAAATGGAAAATGGCTCAGGGTAAACAAACGTGTTTGTGATATTCTCGGATATACGGAAGCAGAACTCATGTTGCTCACGTTTCAAGACATCACGCATCCAGATGATTTAAATGCAGATTTAACATATTTAGAAGAGCTCGTTGCTGACAAACGAATGTTTTACCAAATGGAAAAACGATATTTCCATAAAAATGGTAACATTGTATACGCCATTTTAGCAGTTTCTATGGTAAAAAATGATGAAGGAAAGGTTCTTTATTTTGTATCTCAAATTATAGATATCACTGAATGGAAGTTAGTTGAACAAAAATTAAAGATAGCTTTGGCAAAAAACCAAGCAATTTTGGATGCTAGTACACTTGTTGCCATCATTAGCACTGATACCGAAGGAACAATAACTGATTTCAATCATGGTGCTGAAAAAATGTTGGGGTATATTGCAGACGAACTTATTGGTAAGTTTACACCTCAGATTTTTCATATAGAAAAAGAGGTAGAAAATAGAGGAAAGTTACTTTCTAGCGAATACAATCGTTCCCTCGAAGGATTTGAGATTTTAACTTACAATGCAAAAATTGGAAAACCAAATACCTTGGAATGGACACATAAAAGAAAAGATGGATCTACATTTCCTGTTCTTTTGTCCATAACTGCCGTAAAACAAAATGATAAAATATCTGGTTATCTCGGTGTAGCAGTTGATATTTCGGAACTTAAAAAAGCAGAAGCAGAAATCCAATCGTTACTCGACATTACAAACGAACAAAACCATCGGTTAAAAAATTTCACTAACATCGTCTCTCATAATTTACGTTCTCATAGTTTTGGAATTAGTGGGATGATGGATATTTTACAAAGAACCTACCCTGACTATTTTCAAAATGAAATGATGTCATTGTTACTTGGAGCCACAGAAAATCTAAAACGTACAATCGAAGATCTTACGGCAGTCATTAAGGTAAACTTAGCCCAGGAAAATTATGAATTGGTTGATATTGAGCAGGTGGTTCAGAAAAATTTAGAAAGTTTGGCCTTACAAATTTTAGAATCAAAACTAAAAGTAGAGATAAATCTACCAAATCAATTTCTGGTTCGTGTCATTCCTGCTTATCTAGATAGTATTGTTTTAAATTTAATCACCAATGCCATTAAATACAAAGCAAATGATCGGGATAGTTTTCTAAAAATCTCTGGAATTCGTAAAAATAAATTCATAGAAGTTCAATTTGAAGACAATGGGCAAGGAATTGACCTCAAAAAACATGGAGATAAACTTTTTGGAATGTATAAAACATTTCATGAAAATATTGAGGCGAGGGGAGTTGGATTATTCATTTCAAAAAACCAAATAGAAACGATGGGAGGAAAAATAGAGGTTGAAAGTACCGTAGGATTGGGTACAAAGTTTACTGTATTTTTACCCTATGAATGAAATTAATTTAGCCTGTGTTGTGGAAGATGATCCCGTTCATCTTTTTTTGACAAAACAAATCATTTCCCTATCGGGGCTTGTGAAACAGACTCTTGTTTGCCAAAACGGTAAAGATGCGTATGATATGCTTGTCTCTCGAATTTCTAAATCCGAAACTTTACCTGATTTAATTTTATTAGATTTGAATATGCCGGTTTGGGATGGTTGGCAATTTTTAGACGAAATTACTTCTATCTCTCTAGATCAGAAAATTACCATATACATTGTCACTAGTTCGTCTAGCGAGGATGATATGAGAAGGGCAGAGAAATACAATCTTAGTGGAAATTATATTGTAAAACCCATCACCCTAGAAAAATTAAAAGAAATTATTTACGCAATGAATTGAAGTCTCTTTAAGATCTTTACTTTGCCATTTTGACAACGATGTCAAATTCCTTCTTAGTCACTGGTTGGATGGACAACCGCGATCCTTTTTGAGTCACCACCATTTTTTCCAATCCCTTCGTTGTACGAAGTGTATCCAAAGGAATTAATTCTTTAAACTTTGTATGAGGTTTTAAGTGGACTCCAAACCATCGTGGTTCTGTTCCTTTCAGTTTGGGGTCAAAGTATTTATGGTTCGGATCAAATTGATACGGATCGGGAGTTGCTTCCTTTGCCACTTCGGCAATTCCTACAATCCCAGGTGGATCAAGTCTACTATGATAAAATAAAACTATATCACCTAATTTGACTTCGTCGCGGAGATAGTTACGTGCTTGGTAGTTCCTCACACCTTCCCAATAAGAGAGTTTTTCTCTTATTAGGTCGTCGATGGAAAATACATCTGGTTCTGTTTTAAAGAGCCAATACTTCATTGATGTCTCTTAGGAAGAGTATGCAGGTTTTGTTGCCGAAGCACCTTTTCCTTTTTTAGATCCTAATCCCGATTTGGAATCAGAGAATTTATCAAAGGATGGTTGGACAATGTCTGTTAGTTCCTGAGCATCAATGGTTTCTTTTGCAAGAAGCGCTTTGGCAATCGCATCCAATTTCTTTTGGTTCTTTTTCACCAAATCGCGACCTTTGTCGAGACAAGTTTGGATGATCCGTTTGACTTCTTGGTCGATCATTGCTGCAAATTCTTCAGAGTAAGGTTTGCTAGTATGTCCGTAATCTCTTCCCATAAATGGAGAAGTTTCACCAGATCCGTAATGGATGGTTCCGAGTTTTTCAGACATTCCCCATTCACAAACCATACGACGAGCAATGTTTGTTGCTTGTTGGATGTCATTAGAAGATCCATTGGAAGGATCACCAAAGATCAGTTCTTCGGCAATGTATCCACCCATAGACATTACAATTCGATCCAAACAATAGTTTTTACGATAGGAATGTCTGTCTTCCACAGGTAATGATTGAGTAAGACCAAGGGCACGTCCGCGAGGGATGATGGTTACTTTATGAACCGGTTCGGTATACGGTAGTAAGGTGCCAAGAAGGGCATGTCCCGCTTCATGGTAAGCGGTCATTTCTTTCTCTTTGTCAGAGATGAACATGGACTTACGTTCCGGTCCCATCATCACCTTATCGCGAGCTTCTTCCAATTCTTCTTGGGTCACACGTTTTTTGTTACGTCGTGCTGCAAGAAGGGCCGCTTCGTTGATGAGGTTGGCAAGATCTGCTCCTGTAAATCCAGGAGTTCCGCGTGCAATGGAGTTCAGAGAAATATCAGATACTAACGGAACTTTTTTAGCATGAACTGCTAAAATCTCTTCACGACCTTTTAGATCAGGAAGATCTACAATCACTTGTCTGTCAAAACGACCGGGACGAAGGAGGGCTGGGTCAAGGACATCCGCGCGGTTTGTTGCCGCCATCACGATGACACCTTCGTTCATTTCAAATCCGTCCATCTCGACTAACATCTGATTGAGGGTTTGTTCTCTTTCGTCATGACCACCACCAAGGCCGGCACCACGAAGACGACCGACAGCATCAATCTCATCGATAAAGATGATACAAGGTGCATTCTTTTTTCCTTGGTCAAATAGATCACGTACTCGCGACGCTCCTACACCCACAAACATCTCTACGAAGTCAGATCCAGAAATGGAAAAGAAAGGAACTCCTGCTTCTCCAGCAACTGCTTTCGCAAGTAAGGTTTTACCAGTTCCTGGAGGACCCACGAGTAGAACTCCTTTCGGAATTCTTGCACCAATGGCTTGGAATTTTTTTGGATCTTTTAAGAATTCAATGATTTCGAGTAACTCAACTTTTGCTTCTTCACATCCAGCAACATCGTTAAATGTTACTTTGACTTTTGGATCCACATTCATCTTGGCACGAGACTTACCAAAGGTAAATGCTTTGTTACCAGATGCTTGGAGTTGGCGCATCATAATGAACCAAATGATACCAAGAGCGAATAACCAAGGAATGATGCCAGAAACAACACTCCAAAACTTATTTTCTTCTGTAGATTTAGCAGTAAAACTGAGGCGTGACTTACGAAGTTTTGTCACCAAATCATCGTTCACTTGTGCTACATTGGTTTTGAAGAGTTTTGGTTTGTTGTCCTTACTATTTTCAGGAATGTACCAACCTTCAATGAGCTCACGATCAATGATGATTTGTTGTTTTGCGGAAGCTTCCTTTCCGTCTTTGGAGGTAATTTTCCCGATCGGCTTTTTACCTTCGATGGGTTCTACCATATTTAAAAAATCGGAATAACTGATTTCGTCGGGTTTACCAGCGAAGTCCTGACCTTTATAAACCGTTGCCAAAATGACAAGGAATACGAGTAAAAATAGAAATACGGTTTTGATGTTTTTATTCATGTAAAGACTTCTCGATGATTAGACTGAAATCAAAGGTGATATTTCTGAATCACTTCGTCAATATCCCCCATGGATATGGAACGAATCGCCGCTTCGGCGTCATTGATGATCTGTATCAAACTCAGGTTCTCTAATGGCTCAAAATCTTCACGTAAAAATTCTTCTCTTTTTTTAGGATTGAAGCTCGAATTAAGAACGCCGATCCGAATTCGTATAAAATTGGGGGATCGTAATGAGACAGAAACCGAGTTGACCCCAGGGTTGACGTCGTTTTCCCCACCTTTGGTGACCACGATCTGACCGAGTTCAAGGCCTACGTCCTCGTGGATGACAACGATATCTTTTACCTGGATTTTTAAAAAGGAGGCAATGTAGAGAACCGACTCACCGGATAGGTCGCTGAAGGTTTGTGGTTTGAGCAAAACCACTTCGTCCCCTTCAAAGTCACCACGACCGATGAGAGATTTCTTTTTCTTTGTTTTGATTTCGATGCCAATGTTGTTCGCAATGACATCTAGAATCTTGAAACCAATGTTAGATCGATTGTTATTATACTTATCGCCAGGATTTCCCAGCCCTACAATTAACTTCATTGGTTCCTAAAAGTAGATCTTATTTCTTTCCAGCTTTTTTAGCTGCTGGTTTCCCTTTGTTGTCTGCTTCTGCTTTTTCAGCACGTTCTGCAGCTAAGATCGCTTTTGTTTTGCTACAAGAAGCAACAATTGGATCACCATTCACAAGGATTTCCCAAGATGCTGGGTGAGGAATTTCAGAAACTTTGATCATCATTCCGATATCCAAACCTGCAACATCTAATGTGATTACGTCAGTTAAGTCTTCAGGAGTAGATTTAACTTTAATTTCATGAACTAGATGTTCGAACTGTCCACCTGCTTTTGATCCTTTCGCAACACCAGTAGTTTTGATGGCTACTGTTGTAAGGATTTTTTTACCAGGAGTTACTTTAAAGAAGTCGATGTGACGGATTTGACCTGTGTGTGGAAATCTTTGGATTTCTTTTACGAAAACTCTTTCTGTTTTACCATCAAGTTCGAGGTCGATGAGAGTTGCCTTACGGATTCCGGAGTCGATGAGTCTTTGGATTTCTTTTTCGACAACACTTGCCGATCTTGCTTCACCGTTTCCGATGATGTTCGCCGGTACTAAACCTTCCACACGCATTCTTCTTGCAGGACCTTTTCCTTTAGAAGTTCTTGTTTGTGCTTTGATACTGATTTTTTCCATGATTATGTTCCTTAAAGTTATGAAAACAGACTAGAGATTGATTCTTCGTTATGAATCCGCTCGATGGCTTTAGCAAAGAGTGGGGCGATGGAGAGCGTTTTCAAGTGATTTATTTTTTTGGTCTCCGGAATGGCGATAGAATTTGAGAGCACGATTTGTTTGAAGTTACCTTCATTCAATTTAATTGGCGCTTCTCCAGAGAGAACTCCGTGAGATGCACAACATAATACCGATTTTGCTCCATTTTGGTACAGGGCAGTGGCTGCTTTCGCAATGGTTCCCCCTGTATCAATCATATCATCCAATAATAAACAGTTTTTATCTTTGATTTCACCAATGACATGCATCACCACAGACTCGTTAGCTTTTGGTCTACGTTTGTCGATGATGGCAAGTGATCCGTTTACTTTTTTACCAAAGTTACGGGCTCTCTCAGCTCCACCAGAATCTGGAGAAACAATCACGAGGTCTTCCATACCCAGTGAGTTGATATACTCAGCAAGGACTGGCGAGAAATACAAATGGTCTACAGGAATACGAAAGAATCCTTGGATTTGGTCTGCGTGTAAGTCCATAGTAAGGACACGATCTGGACCAACAGTTTCAATCAAATCAGCAACCATACGAGCAGAAATCGGAACCCGTGGTTCCACTTTTCTATCTTGGCGTCCATAACCATAATAAGGAATGACCGCAGTGATTCGACGCGCAGATGCTCTTCTTGCAGCATCGATGATGAGTAAAAGTTCCATTAAGCTGTCGTTAGCTGGATAGCTTATGGATTGAACCACAAACACATCACGGCCACGAACGTTTTCTTCGATTTTTACAGAACTTTCTCCATCGGAGAATCTCTTTACAGAGATTTGGCCGTTCGGAATGCCCAGATGTTTACAAATTTCCTCGGCAAGAGGTCTATTTGCATTTCCAGAAAATACAACTACTTCGCTGGGATTCATACTCCAACCAACCCTTTATCTATATATTGTTTTGCGAGAGCCAAATCATCAGGAGAATTGATACCGTGGCTTTCTAACGCATTTGCCAAAGTTTTTGCTCCGACTTTTTTTCCCAAAGTTCTAAAAATTTTAATCACGTCTGTAAGGTAATATTCTTTTTGAGCATTGTGATTACCAATTTGTTTTAAGGCACCAAACAAATCCTCAGTGTTGAAACAATAGGTTCCAGTGTTCACTTCGTTCACAACTTTCTCTTCAGGACTTGCATCTTTTTCTTCTACAATGCGTAAAAGGCTGCCGTCATCTGCAGAACGAATGATACGACCATAACCCGTTGGATTTTCCATCTTGGCGGAAAGAACAGTCGCTGAGTATCCGTTGGTTTTATGAAGTTCTATAAGTTCAGAAAACGATTTTGCAGAAATGAGAGGGGCATCGCCACAGGCAACTATCGTATAGCCAGTATAAGGTGCTAATTGAGTTTCTGCCGAAAGGACAGCATGTCCTGTTCCCAATTGTTCTGTTTGTTCGGCAAATTCTACACCGGAGAATGATTTTGCGATATCGGTAACGATATCTTTGCGGTAACCAACAACGACGACTTTTCGTTCGATGCCGGCGGATTCGATATTACGAAGAACGTGAAGTAAAAGTGGGGATTCGTTCAGTACAACCGCAACCTTGGGAAGTTCACTCTTCATTCGAGTTCCTTTCCCCGCCGCCAAAATAACAGCAGTTACAGTATTATGTAGGTTCATCGTTCGTTCTATCGGATCTTTTAAAACTGGCTGGCCTGCTAGGATTCGAACCTAGGGAATGGCGATACCAAAAACCGCTGCCTTACCGCTTGGCTACAGGCCAGTTTCTAAAAAGAGAACGTTCGAAATTCCATATCGGGAAATCGATTGGAGACAATGCGAAGGGCCTCGTCTCTTTCCCTATCTGAAGGATAAATGCCGTAAAAGCAAGAACCCGAACCCGATAAAGAAGCATAGACTGCTCCCGACTCAAAAAACCCTAATCTCAATTCCTTTAGTAAGGGTTGGGTCTGAAAAGCGATTTTTTCAAACTCGTTCTCAAGCCTGTTTTGCAGGTATGCCCAATCCCCGACCTGAAGACTTCGAATTAAATCCTCTGCCAGAGATTTCCATACTTGGGAACCATAGGGTTTTTGTAAACTTTTTTGAAGGCCTGCGTACATAGATGCGGTAGAAAGTCCGAAGGGAGGGATGGCCAAAATCCCTTTTCCTTCGGCAACAGAAATGGGTTCGAGCACCTCACCGATCCCACTCACAAAACAAGCGGAAGATTGGAGGAAAAAGGGGACATCGGCCCCAATCGACTTCGCTAGGGAAATCTGCTCTTCTTTGGAAAGTTTTGTCAAAGGGAAGGTTTCTTTTAAAAAAGACCCTGCATTGCTACTCCCACCACCAATTCCCCCTTCAGGAGGGAGATACTTTTGTAAGTGGATGGAAATGGAAACAGGATGAGAAAGGTAAGTGACTAACTTTTGAAAGGCCTTATAGAGAATGTTTCTAGTGAAATCTCCTCTTTCGGAAACTTCTTCGAATTTCGAATGTCGATAACCCTTTAGGTGATTTTCGGAAACGAGATGGAGCACAGAGTTTGAACCATCTGGTAGAGGGTTTACCTCTATTTCCATCGGATCTCCCAAATTAATGGGAACAAAAACACTTCGGATTTCATGAAGTCCATCTTTTCTTTTGTATGGAACGAACAAACCAATGTTAATCTTTCCAAACGAAATGAATTTTGAAGTCATACTAAGATAACGAATGGAGATTTGGTTTTGATGGTGCTACTGATTGTAGGTGCAATTGGATGGAAGTTTTGATTTCTTTTGGTTCAGAAACAAACACAGAAGTTCCATATCCCAAAATGGTTTGGATGAACCAATTTTGGTCTCGGATAGGAGCTTGGAATTCTCGATAATTAGAATCACCAATTTGTTTTTGGTTCCCTGTTGGTGTCAGGTTCAGTTTCATTCCCAAATGATAAGAAGCTCCATCCGTGATCCAAAGTTTTGCATTTTCTTTGTTTTCGGAATCGGCACCAAACAATTGTTTGAATCCTTCTAGGAATTCCCCTGCTGTATCAGGTAGGGTTGGATATTTTGTATCAGTAATACTAAGGTCTAAAATATAATCCAATCGAAAGGATCTGAATCCTTCTTTTGCCAAATCATAAGCCAATAGGTAAGAATCATTTTCTTCCCATAACAACCAAGGAGCTAAAGTTCTTGTTTCTTTCTCTTGGGTGTCTCTTTTCCAATAAACAATTGTTAGTGTTTTTTTTGCACCAATGGCTTCAATTATGGTTTCCTTTGTTTTTTGGTAAGGAGACCAGTCTCCCGAAGGAATGACCGAATCAATTTTGTCTAAAATGGATTTTTTAACTTTAGAATCTTCGGTGTTTTTATCAGTGATTAGAAGCGAACGAAGGAGAGACCATTCTTTTGGGGAAAGCGGTAGTGCAGAATCAACAGCAATGGGGAGTCGGATTTTTACTTTCTCCCCATCAAAATCTAAATCTACTGCATCAGTTGGAGAATACGGATACATCTCAATCATATACAACTCACCCAAATCTTTTTTGAGAGCAGCGATTGATTTGTGACCCGTTACGCTTTGAATTTCTTCTAATCCAAGCCCCTCTGGATGTGAAGCCAGAAGGCGGATTAAATTTAACTTGGAAGCGGCCCGAGCAGTAGATGGATTCATTATGCTTCTAGAATTACTTTTAATTCCTTTGCATTAGATGCGCATAATGATTGTTTTTCGATGTTTTTTGCTTTTAAATGTCCACCAGTTAATCTTTGGCTCACAACACTTGGTCCGAAGTCAATGATTGTGTTGATGGCACTGTCATTAAAGATAGGAGCAATCGCCAAATCCCAGTAAAGTGGCTCAATGAGGACCATTTTAAAAAGAATGTCACGAAGGTTCCCATCTTTTTGTAAGTTGTGACCATCAAAGATACTGTATACAGGAACTTTTAGATCAGCACCGGTATATGGGAATGGAACTACAGATGCATCTTCCGCATTGAATTTATCAAGTGAAGTTTCCATAAATGGGCAATGGAAAGGTGCAGTTGTTTTCAAATACACAAACTTAAATTTCTTTTCATCCATTTCTGCTTTCCATTGTTTACGGAATGCAAGAAGAGAAGAAGGAAGTGCAGAAAGAATCATGGAATCTGGAGTGTTGTATAGAGAAATGAAAACTGTGTCTTGGCCTTTGAGTCCAAGGGAATCATTTGTTTTTTTAACTCTTTCTTCTAATTCATCTTTTGAATAACCAATCACTGCAACCATTGGTGCTGGATTTTTATCTCCATTGGCTTCGTTTTCTTTCACAACTTCTTCCGGAACAACAAAGTTAGGGTAAACTTTTTGACCATTGAATCCAAGATAAAAAACAAATTTTAAGAAATCAGAGTATGCAGTTAGAAAATCGGCTCCGTCTTTTCCAAGACCAACAAGAGCAGAAGCAATGACCCCTTGGCTATGTCCACTGACAGCACCAGTTGCTTTGATGAGTTCAGCTGTTGGGTAACCACGTTTTGAAACTAAAACGTAATTTGCAATTTGTGTCATAAAGATTCCTGGAACAGAAATCGGTGCGCGCGCTAGATAATCTTCAGAAGGAGCGCCATCTGGATTCTCAATCCAAGATTTGAAATCAAATCCTTCATTGAGAAGCGGACTTTTGCCATCACGAGCGGCAATTTCAGCAATGGTTTTGAAACTTGTTTCGAAAAATTCTTTGAGTTCTGGTTCTGCATATAATTTTACGAGTTCTTTTAGATAAGGTGAACCCTGTCCTCCAAATTGAAGGAAAAATTTTTGTGAATTTTGGAGGGTACCAGTAAGGAGTTTGGCCGATGTCATTTTATCTTCCTGAGATATGATTTTTCTGTTACCATACAGATCGGACTTCCTAGAACAAGGAGAAAATTCGAGGGAGGAACCTAAGAAAGGGAGTGGATTTTTGCATTTAATGTCTTTGGAGAGTGAATTTCGACGGAAAGTCACTGAAATCCGAAGGTCTGGATCGATGGAAACTGGGTTACTTTGGATCTTTCGTTACTAAAGAAAGCGGGTGAAAAAAGAAAGTGAGTTACCTTTTCCAGTGACTTTCCAAAGAAAGCCACTTACGAAAGAAAGGCAGTATTGAAGGATAACCAGTGTAGAAAGAAAGCCCCTCTCAGAAGTGAGCGACTTTCTAAATCGCAAAAGTTACCAATTTAAGCGGCTTTACTTTGTTCTAGATTGAACTTAATGCGTTCATGATCTAAGGCTAAAAGGACGGTATTTTCAAAATAGGTAGAGAAATCGATTCTGCCGGAAGAATAGTCTTCGTGGAGAAGGGCTAAAAGAAGATAGAACATAGATCCTCCTGGTGGTTCCGAATCTAGTAATGCGACATAATTCGGATAGTCTTTTTCGTTCAAAGAGTTACATTGAGTGTCGGTTGGTTTTCAAAATTTTGAAGGAAAATAATTCCAGGCAGGGGTGATTCGGGATTTCCTCTTTACAAAGTCCGATTTTCCCATCATATGCGAGCGTATGTTTGTCTCGCTCGCTCCCATCGATTATTCCATCCTATTTGTTTTTGTTGGGTTTATGGTTCTGATTGGGATTCTTCTGAAGAAATCCATGAACCAATCGAGCGATTTCCTTCTGGCAGGTCGAAAGATACCCAGTTGGATTACGGGCATTGCTTTTATTTCCGCCAATATCTCCGCACTGGAATTACTCGGGATGAGTGCCAGTGGTGCCGAATATGGATTTTTAACCTTTCACTTCTACTACCTAGGTGCGATTCCTGGAATGATTTTTCTTGGGATCTTTATGATGCCATTTTACTATTCTTCAAAAATCAGAAGTGTTCCAGAATACTTACGTTTTAGGTTTAATCGACCAGCGCACCTCTTAAATGCATCTATCACATTATTATCGTTAGCACTTGGATCGGGGATTTATCTTTATTCTTTGTCTTTGGTTTTTGAAACGATGTTTGGTTGGAATCCTCACATATCGATTCTTTTTAGTGCCTGTATAGTTTTGGTTTATACATACTTTGGAGGACTTAGTTCTTCGATTTATACAGAGGTGATGCAATTTTTTTTAACAGTTCTTGGTCTTTTTCCTTTAGTGATTATCGGGTTAACAAAGTTAGGTGGATGGGATGGCCTTATGCAAAAAATCCCACATTCACACAAACATATGTGGTCGGGACTAACCAATGGACAAAACGAACTAGGTTGGGATTTGTTAAGTGTAACAGTGGGCCTTGGTTTTGTATTATCTTTTTCCTATTGGACTTGTGGGTTCACTGAAGTACAAAGAGCAATGGCTGCCAAAGATTATAGAGCGGCAAGAAGAACTCCTCTTATCGGAGCCATGTTTAAATTGTTTTTACCATTTCTAACCGTCATACCAGGGTTAATTGCATTAACTGAATTTTCTAAAGAAATGAATGGAGAATATAATAAAAGTTTTTTAATTTTACTAAAAAATTATTATCCTTCAGGAATGTTGGGTCTTGGGACAACTGCACTGTTAGCTGCCTTTATGGCTGGTATGTCCAGTTCTATCACCGCAATGAACACAATTTTTACTTATGATATTTATCAAACATATATCAACCAAAACAGAGAGGATAAGGATTATTTAAAAATTGGAAAACTCTGTACAATGTTTGCAGTTATATTTGCTATTTTTGCATCCTATATCGCGATGCAGTTTGAGAATATTATGAACTACATCCAGTTGTTATTTTCATTTTTTAATGCTCCTTTAATCGCTATATTTTTACTTGGAATGTTTTGGAAACGTGCTTCTGGTTGGAGTGCCTTCTACGGAATGTTACTCGGAACAGCGAGTGGACTCGTTCATTTTATCCTATATTCATTGGGGAGAATATATTACAAATCAGATATGGTTTCCAACTTTTACGGAGCTATCGTTTCCGGAATGGTTTGTTTTTTAACAATGGTGATTGTTAGTTTGATTGAAAAAGAAGATCCACAGAAAGACTTACACGGACTTGTTTATTCCGATCGAGATCAAACAAATCCGTTTTGGGATCCACGAATTTTAGCCTGGGGAGTTGGATTAATTGTCCTTCTTGCCGGATTTAATATCATTTTTGCATAAAGATTTATACGTACGTAATAAAATAGTAATTGAATGAGGGTTTAATTATCCTATGTTTGTTGCTATATACACGAAGACTATGAAACCAAATCATTATACAGAAATTCCAGCTACGTTCGAAGTTCAATTGGAACATCTAAGGGATTATGATTCTAAAAAACACATCAGTGCAAGAGGAATCATGTTTTACCATCCTTATGACATTGAAGTGCCTTCGATATTAAAAATATCCTTAAAGATGATTTCCATGACAGGTTCTGTTGACTTTCTGGTGAAAACATTGAAGAGCGAAAAAATAGGGAACGAACCTCTGTTTGAGATTCATTGTAATTTTTATGACACAAATGCTGAAAAAGAAGACGAAGTATTAGGTTTTATCAGTAGTTACTAATTTTTTAGAAAGATACAAGCCTAAGCTAAAGGGTTCCGCCTTTTTCCAGTAGATACTGAAAACTTTCTTCCGTAAAAGATTTTTCCTTCGGTCCATACTGCATAAGCCACCGTGTTGGTGGTAAAAATCCTTCTGTTTTTAACGCATATCCACCACCTAACGGTGCACCAATGGTCGAACGAAGTTCGAAATGTAAATGCGCCGGATAACTTCCACCAGCATCACCGATGGTTCCGATCCATTCTGTTTTTTTTACCAATTGACCTGGTTCTACATCGATTGTATGTAGGTGGGCATAAACAGATTCCAAATACCAGAAGTCTCCGTTCCCTACATTATGGTAGTGAACAATTCGAACTACCTTTCCCCAACCACCACCATAGTCGGCAATTTCTGAAACTACTCCGTTACCAAAAGTGTATACGGGAGCAGCAAAATCGCTGTCACCTCCCGTGATGGCATTCCAATCTTCGCCTAAATGTTTTCTACCACCAAACTTACCATTTTCGGCTCCAAACTTTTGCGCTAAGTAGAATCCTTCGGCATACTTTCCACCTACTGGGAATTCGAAGTCGGTCGCTTGGAAAGAAGGATATCGTTTGAGAATGGGATAAGGGTCTGTGGCACGAACTTCGCCAGAAGATTCCATCCAACCAAAGAGAGGATTTCCTTGGTAGGTGTAACCTTTGGAAACACAACCTGTCCCAAGTAGCGATAGACAGATTGTGAGTAAAAAAGGAAAAAATTGGTTATTTGCTGCGAACCAATTTCTTTTTAGAAGATCTCGAAGATTTAAAAGAATCATGACGTCCTTCCGAAAGGAATTCCGCTCGTGCTTCGATTGGCAAATGGTTTCCGAGTTTCGCGGATCTTTTTTTACCTGTTGCCATTTCTTCTTTCATCTCATAAAGAAAAGAATCATAATCCACTTGGATGGTGTGGCGAGTGCTACTCACATACCTTTTTTTCATTTTTTCTTGGTCACGTTCGATGAATTTCTCCATATCCACTTTGGAAGGTAATACATAATTTCCAGTGAGATATTGTGAAATCCATTTTCCTTGGCATTCCGCCAGTGGCATAATAGCACCTAATGGCTGCATAAGTCCTACAAAAAATAAATCATTGATTCCTGGTTTGATCATTTTGTAGTAAAGAGGGATGTAGTTATCGGGGGCTGATAAAAAATCTTCATCAAAGAATGGAAACTTGATATTGTATCCGGTACAGTAAATGAGAACATCAGCATCTTCTTCTGTTCCATCCGCAAAGGCGATTTTTTTACCTTTGAGTTCTGTGATCACTGGTTTTGGTTTGATATCCCCTCGGCCAAGCCTTACGAGTAAATCTTGAGAGATGGTTGGGTGGGCAGAACCAAACTTATGATCTGGTTTTGGCAAACCGAAGTCTTCCATTTTCCCAACACCAAATCGAATCAGAAGGTGAGCGAGTGTTTGTTGGATAAAAAACGGAACCCAGTGAGGTGTGTATTCTGTAAGTTTATCTAATGGTTTTCCAAATAGATAGTTAGGAATGACATAAGCACCACGCCTTGCGGATAAAAATACTTTTTTAGCAACCCCAGGTCTAGAAAGTTCCACAGAGATATCCATGGCACTATTTCCCATACCAAGGATAACAACATTTTTGCCTTCGCAGTTAACGGGTGTTTTTGGGTCAACATAGGAGTGGGAATGTATGACTTGGCCAGAAAATTTTCCTGGGAAAGCGGGATTCGGCCAACGTTCATTCCAATGGTGTCCATTGGCGACAACTAACGCGTCATAGTATTTAACAGGACCTTTTTCTGGAGTGATTTTCCAAATTCCATCTTCGGTTCGTTCTGCTTTTTTGATTCCATTTTTGAATTGGATGTGTTTACGAAGTCCGAAATGATCCACATAAGATAAAAAGTAATTTTGAATGGGTTCGTGATTAGGGTAGTCCGCATAATTTGTGGGCATGGGATAATCGCGGTATTCCATACGATCCCTGTGAGTATTGATATGAAGGGATTTATAAATATTACTGAGGCCATTGTCGTTTTTATAACGCCAGTTACCGCCAACATCACTTCCTTTTTCATAACAATCAAAAGGAATTCCATTTTCCTTTAATGATTTAATGACTGTTATACCGGAAGAACCGGCCCCAATTACACAAACTTTAGGAAGTGCCATAGTATTTCTCTCGCAACTAAAGATAGACTAGGGAGAGATTTTGTGAATAGCGAACGTCGTTATCAAGAAGATTTTACATTTCTAAGGAAAAAAATCGTCATTTTGACATATATTCGATGTTTAACGATTGGATTGGGAAGGTTTCTCTTGGGTTTCGAGAAAACTACGAATCTCCGCTTCCAGATTGGATATTTGGATCTTTGTAATCTTCCCTGCTTTTAATTGAATCAGAGTTAAGGATCCTTTTGTTCTTGGAAAAGGGTCTGCCAGTTTTTCTTCTCTCACCAAACGAAGAGTATACGGATAGGATTTCATCTTTGGCAAAGCTACAAATTTTGAAATTAGCGAAGGCATTCTGTGGATATCAGAGACTAATACAGCTTGTTTGGATTCCAAATATCCTTTTCCTTCTTTCTCTAAAATTGGATGGATGATTTTACTCGCATCCATATCAGCAATAAAAATTACCTTTGTAGTTTCTGATGGAATGGGACTTGGTTCTTCCCATTGATTGGTATAATTGATTTCCGGAAGTACATTCCCAAGAACAAGAGTCGGAGCGGCCGGTTCTTCGGCGGAAAGAGAAAAAGTTAAAAGCAAAATAAGAGATAGACTTGAGTTTTTAAAAAATTGAAAAGTTGTTTTGAATTTATATGAGAACATATTATCTGTTAATTGGTTTTTGGTTTGGTTCATAAAATCGAACTGTTTGTTAAAAACAAACTTCTCCTAAAGACGGTATAAATATTCTAAAACTTGTTCTTTTGTCATCTTACTCGCGTTAGAGAATTCTCCTCCTTTGGTGGAGGTGAGAATTTTACCTGAAGGGTCAATGACAACAAGAGCAGGAATTCCATTTTCAATGGGATTCCCAAGTGTATCATTTAGACTTAAGTTTTTGTCGAAACGACCCACATCTACTTTGAAGAGGATAAAATTTTCTTTGAGGAGAGCTTTTGGTTCTGGTTCTTCAAAGATCCCATCTAATGCTCTACAGTCGGGACACCAGTCGGCGCCAAAAACTACGATGAGTTTTCTGTTTGAGTTTTTTGCCAAAACCAAACTTTCTTCGTAATTCGAAAATATTATGTCACTTTGTTTGGAACAGTAGGAGACAGCGGTAAGTGTGAATCCAAAAAATAGGAAGGAGAAAAGAATTCGGAATCTGTGTTCCATATAAAAAGCGGAAGGATACTTCCGCATATCTTATTTCTTAGCGATTTCTTTTAGGATTTCTTGTCTTTTTTTATCTTTATCGATATGGGAAAGAGACAACCAATCGCGTTTCAATTGTTTTTCTGAAACACCTTTGAAGGTTGCATATTTGCCGAGGATTTTTGCTGTTTTTGCGTTCATGCCAACCAGATTCTTTTGCCTCTCCTTTCTGTCAATGCGAACCTTGGTTGCTGTTTCATCCTTGACCCCTAAACTCTTTACGAAACATAGTAAAGTGCAAGAAATCCAAAGACCCTATGAAATCACAGCTACCTGACCGTTACGATCCCGAATCTGTAGAGCCCAAATGGATACAAACCTGGGAAGAAAAACAAACCTTTGCTCCTGACTCTTCTCGCAAAGAAACATTCTCGATCGTCATCCCTCCACCAAACGTTACAGGGAATTTACACATTGGACATGCACTCAATCATACCATCCAAGACATCATCATTCGCATCGAACGTAAAAAAGGTAAAAATGTAGTTTGGGTTCCTGGAATGGACCACGCAGGGATTGCAACACAAGTGGTTGTGGAACGTGAGTTAGGAAAAGAAGGAAAAACTAGAACTGATTTTACTCGCGAAGGATTTATCGAAAAAGTTTGGGAATGGAAAGCGCATTCCGGTGGAATGATTGCCAAACAACAACGGTTACTCGGTGAATCGGTAGATTGGTCACGAGAACGTTTTACTTTTGATGAAGGACTTTCTAAAGCGGTAATCAAAGTATTCCGTAGTTTGTATGATGAAGGTTTGATTTATCGTGGTGAACGAATCATCAACTGGTGTCCCGTTACCAAAACTGCTATTTCTGACATTGAAGTTGAGTATAAAGAAAAACAAGGTAAACTCTATCATATCAAATATCCTAAGGCAGAATTTAAATCGAAAGATCCAAAAACTCTGGCCAAAGGGGAATACATTGTTGTCGCAACCACAAGACCCGAAACAATGTTTGGTGACGTGGCTGTTTGTGCTCATCCAGATGACGCACGTTATACGGAATTGAAGGATAAGTTTGTATTTTTACCAATCGCTGGAAAAGAAATTCCTGTTTTGTTTGATTCCTTTGTAGATAAAGAATTTGGTTCGGGTCTTGTGAAAATCACTCCTGCTCATGACATCAATGACTATGAAGCAGGACTTCGTTTGAAACTCACTCCACTCAACATTATGAACTTGGATGGGACACTCAACGAACAAACTGGTAAATACAATGGACTCGACCGGTTTGAAGCTCGTAAACGAGTTGTAGAAGAACTAGAAACAAATGGTTATATTGAAAAAATAGAAACTCATATCCATAGTGTAGGCCACAACCAAAGGGGGGGAGCGGTCATCGAGCCGTTGTTATCCACACAGTGGTTTGTAAAAATTGAATCTCTTGCTAAACCTGCGATTGAAGTTGTGAAATCCGGTAAGGTTCAATTCCAACCCAAGATGTGGGAAAAAACATATTTTGAGTGGATGGAAAATATTCGCGATTGGTGTATTTCTCGCCAACTTTGGTGGGGCCATCGAATTCCTGCTTATTATGCACCAAATGGTGAGATGGTGGTTGCAGAATCTGTCGAGGAAGCGGTATCTTTATTTTCCAAAAAAGGAATTTCCGTAACCAAAGAAACCATCAAACAAGATGAAGATGTTTTAGATACTTGGTTCTCTTCCGGGCTTTGGCCTTTCACTGTTTTTGGTTGGCCTGAAAATTCGGAAGAACTCAAACAATACTATCCTACCTCAGTACTCGTGACCGGATTTGATATCATTTTCTTCTGGGTGGCTCGGATGATTATGAATGGTCTTAAATTTATGGGTGATGTTCCTTTTCAGAAGGTTCTCATCCATGGACTTGTTCGTGATAAAGATGGTAAGAAGTTTAGTAAGTCCCTTGGAAACGTAGTGGATCCTTTGGATATGATGAGTAAATACGGAACGGATTCGTTTCGATTTTTTCTCGCAGCCGTTTTGCCGGAAGGAAAGGACATTCTATTCGACGAATCAAGGTTAGACGGCTATAGATCTTTCTGCAATAAAATTTGGAATTCGAGCCGGTTTATATTTATGAACCTACCGGAAGAGTTCACAACCAAAGAACCAGATATTAATTCTTTAGAAGATACTGACCTTTGGATTTTGAATGAATTTGATCGGATGCTTAGTAAGTATGAAAAAGCTTATTCCGGTTATCTATTTTTCGAAATGGCAAATGCTGTTTATGATTTTGTTTGGGGATCGTTCTGTGATTGGTATTTGGAATTAACCAAAGCTCGTGTGTATGGGAATGTAACTCCCGAATCACAAGAAAAAGCTCGCTTTGTGCTTGTGAGTGTATTAAAAAAATCGCTCGGGCTTTTACATCCGTTTATGCCATTCATCACGGAAGAAATCCATTCTTTATTGGAACCTACGGAACTTGCGAAAACAGAATTTCCAAAACCTTATGGAGTTTCTGATTCCGCACCGGCAGTCGTTCGTATGGAACTTGTGCGTGAGATCATCACAAAGATCCGTAACATGCGCGCAGAACTCGGAGTCAAACCTGAGAAAAAATGTAAGGTCATCATCAAGTGTAGCCATAAAGAATTAAAAGAAATGATGGAAAGAGAAATCAAATCCATCCTCCAACTTTCCAAAGCAGAGAGTTTGGAATTTTTAGATTCTTATGAAGCAAAAAATACGGATTCCGTAGGTGCTTTTTCCATCGGAGAAATTTTTCTTCCTTTGGAAGGTATTTTTGATTTTGAAAAAGAAAAACAACGATTGGAAAAAGAGAAAAAACAAATCCAATTGGAAATGGAAAAGTTGGAAAATAAAATCAACAATCCATCTTTCTTAGAAAAAGCAAAACCTGATGTCGTAGAAAAAGAAAGAGAAAAGTATAATACTTGGAAAGAGAAACTAGATAGTACGGTAAGGGCTTTAGAAAAAATTGGAACATAAATTTAAAGTTTTACTCATTGGAAGTGGCGGAAGAGAACATGCGTTAGCGGATGCTATCGCAAAATCAAAATCTTTGGAATCTCTTAAGGTGTTTCCAGGTAACGGTGGTTTTGCGAAAGAATTATTATTGGATGCAAATGATATATCCATCACTGATAAATCCAAATTTTTTGATTATATAAAATCTTCGGGAACAAATCTTGTTGTGGTCGGCCCAGAAGACCCCCTTGTGAATGGACTTTCGGATTGGTGTGCTGAAATAGGTATCCCTTGTTTTGGACCTTCTGCCTATTGTGCGCAAGTGGAAGGAAGCAAACACTTTGCCAAAGAAATGATGAAACGGGCCAAAGTTCCAACAGCTTCCTTTGCTGTATTTACAGACCATGAGTCTGCTTGGAGTTATGCCCAAAAAGAAATTTTACCTTTGGTTGTCAAAGCAGATGGTCTTGCTGCTGGAAAGGGTGTGACTGTTGCCTTTGAAATGAAAGAGGTAAAACAGGCGTTAGATGAAATATTTTTAGAATCTAAATTTGGTGAAAGTGGGAACAAAGTGGTTTTGGAATCTTTTTTAGAAGGGGAAGAAGCCTCACTTTTTGTGATAACCGATGGAGAAAGGTATATGTGCCTTCCAGCGGCCCAGGACCACAAACGTGCCTATGATGGAGACATTGGCCCCAATACTGGTGGGATGGGAGCTTATGCCCCAGCACCGATTGTCACCGATTCTGTTCTTTCCAAAGTAAAAGAACAAGTCATCGAACCGATGTTAGCTGAATTTAGGTCCACCGGCCATCCTTATAAAGGACTTCTTTATGTTGGTCTTATGATTACTAAAGAAGGAAATCCCAATGTAGTGGAATTTAACTGTCGTTTTGGAGATCCAGAAACTCAGTGTGTACTTCGTTTGTTGGATGAAGATATTTTACCTATTTTTTATGCTTCGGCGGTGGGCAATCTTCCGGAGAGAAACCTAAAACTAAAAGAAGGTTCTTCTGCTGTTGTGGTACTTGCTGCCAAAGGTTACCCTGACGCGCCACAAAAAGGAATGTCTTTGGAAATTCCATCTAACGAAGGAAATGTGGTGGTTTACCATGCGGGAACCAAAAGCCAAGAAAATCAAATTTTGGCAAATGGCGGTAGGATTCTCGGAATCACTTCTTTTGGTAATTCTTTAAAAGATGCAATTAATGATTGTTATGCGTTTCTGACAAAAATCAAAGCACCAGATACGTTTTATAGAAAAGATATAGGAAGGCGTGCTCTCTAATGCCATTTAGTATCTCTGGAAATTTTAAAAATTGTGAACGTACGAACCTTCGCAATTTTGAAAAACATCTAGGGATCATTTTATCTGAAAACCAAACCCAACTCCAACAACATTTGATGATTCGTAGGGCTCTTCAAAACTTAAGTGGATCTGTGAGTGTTCTTTCGGGACTCAGTCGTCAGGAGTTGTTATCTTTTATTTTTATCCTCACTCAATTTGGTGATATCATTCGTTCGGAAACTCCCCCTGAGTACCTTCAATTGGAATCCATTCCTTATGTGATTGAATGGGCCAAAGGCCATTATATGATTCCGATGGAAATTTTAGAACATCTGGCTCATGAACGAATCTTTAAAGACCAAGGCTATTTGTTTGCACTGATTCCTGCTTTGTCCATTAAGGAAAAAAAATCTTGGATCCGTTGGATCGGTGTGGATTTTGAAAAGGGTGGAGATCGGGATTTAAACTTTGAAATTTATTCTCAGTGCCGTGTTTTACAAAAACCATTTCTTGGTAAGTCGCTTGTCCAAGAATCAGAAATTCGTTTAGAACAAATTTGGCCAAGAGGCAAAAACGAATACATCGATTGGTTTTATAAAGGACTTTCTACTTTTTATTATTCTATGGAAGAGATGAGCAGAAAAGAAAAAGATCCTTTTTTACTCCATGTCATTGAGCTCATAAAATCAGGTAAATTCATACTCAAACGTTTGCCTGATACATACGGAAAAGAATCAAGTTATTCTCTTGTAGGAACTGTCGAAGGAAACACTCCACAACTCAGAGAAACAACATTCCAATGGGAAGTGGAACGACTTCGCAAAGATTCTTTGTTTTAAAACTTCCACTTCGGATTTACGCATTATGGATAGATCACTAAAAGACTTAAAAAAACAAACATCAGAAATGATTGAGACTTTCCAATCCTATTGGACAGCTCAAAATTTTCAGGAAGACTACGACCGTTTATCATCACTCATCGAAAAAGCAAACGATCCCAAATTATGGGACTCACCTGACCAAGCAAAAACAGTCACTCAAAAGCGAAATGAGTTACAACTAAAGTTAGATCCTTGGTTAGATTTAAAAAAGGAACTGATTGATTTTCCTGATTTGATTGAACTCACTTCGGAAGAAATGGGCGAGGCAGGCCTAAAATCTTTAAACGATGATTTTGATCGTATGTTTGAGGCATTTGAAAACTTGCAAATGTTAGATGCTCTTGCTGGTAAAGATGATGGTAAAGCCGCCTTTATCAATATCCATCCTGGTGCTGGTGGAACAGAATCCCAAGACTGGGCTGATATGTTACTTCGTATGTATACAAGATACTGCGAACAAAAAGGATATCGTGCAGAACTCGTCGATTACCAACCGGGTGAAACTGCCGGAATCAAAAACGCGACACTTTACATCCAAGGGGATCATCCATTTGGTTATTTGAAATGTGAATCCGGAGTCCATAGACTTGTTCGGATTTCTCCTTTTGATTCCAATAAAAGACGACATACTTCCTTTGCATCTGTCTATGTAACACCGGAAGTGGATGACGACATCCAAGTGAATATCGAAGAAAAAGACCTTCGTGTGGATGTGTATCGTTCCTCGGGTGCAGGGGGACAACACGTCAACACAACAGATTCTGCTGTGCGAATCACACATATTCCTACTGGGGTTGTGGTTTCTTGCCAGATGGAAAGATCACAAATCAAAAACCGTGACACCGCAATGAAAATGTTACGTGCTCGTTTGTATGAAATGGAAAAACAAAAAGCTGAAGAAGAAAACGCAAAAAAAGCGGGTGAAAAACGTGATATCTCTTGGGGATCACAAATTCGAAGTTATGTGTTCCATCCTTATAATTTGGTAAAAGACCATAGAACCGATTTTGAAACAGGAAACGTTCATGCAGTGATGGATGGTGACTTGGAAGATTTTATCATTGCTTACTTAAAATACCTGACAAACCAAAAGGCAAACGCAAAAGTATAATCAAATGTCTGTAAAACAGGATATTTCCGGTACTTTAAGGAAAATCCAAAAAGAAATTCAACAACTTCCGAATATTACGGATCGATTGAATTTCATTTTGGACATGACTCTAACTTTGTTTGGAGCCTCTACCGGTAGTATTTCCATTATGGACCAAGAAGAAAAAGTCCTTACCATTGTTGCGGCCAAAGGAATGGATTGGGAGAAAAAAATTGCTGCCAAACTTCCGTTTAACTTGGGAGTTACTGGTCGTGCGGCCTCTACAAGAGAAATTATCTACGTTCCTGATGTAACTTTGGATAAAGATTATGTAAAATTAATCGAAACGGTTCGTTCGGAGCTTGCCATCCCCCTTGTGACTAGAGATTCGACCATTGGTGTTTTAAACCTAGAGTCTGATAAGGTAAATTTTTTCTCACAAGACATCATCAATCAAGCCACAATCTTTGCATCACAACTTACCATTGTTATACTTGAAGAACGAATTGCGAAAGAAGCCTTTGATAAATCCAAAAGAGAAGAAGATCCTGTTGAAGAAATTCTTGGTTATGACCCAAGTATTTTATTTTTAAAACATAGAATTCGTCAAGTGGGTCCCTCTGATACATCAGTCATGATCATTGGAGAGGAGGGAGCTGGTAAAAACTTAATCGCCAAGGCCTTACATTATATTTCCCAAAGAAAGAATGGTCCATTTTTCACAGTCGATTGTTCAGGGCTTAGTTATGAACTTTTGGAAGCAGAATTATTTGGCGGTCAAAGTGGAAAAATATTCAATCCAGGAAAATTGGAGCAGGCCAATGGTGGTTCCTTATACATTGAATCCATTGGTGATTTACCATCAAATTTACAAACAAGACTATTTCATACCTTAAGAGATAAAACAATGCCCAATCCTTCTGCCAAAAAGAAGGACGAAGTTTTGAACATTCGAATTTTTACAGGTAGTAAAAGAGATTTATTAGAAGATATTCAGAAAGAAACTTTTTCCATGGATTTGTATTATCGCCTAGCGGAAGTTCCATTGCGAGTCTCACCATTACGCGAACGAAGAGGGGATGTTCCGCTTCTCGCACATCATTTTTTATACCAATACAACAAACAATATGGAAGAAACAAAACTTTTTCAACAGATGCTTTAAGAGCTCTGACAGGAATGCCCTGGAGTGGAAATGTAAGACAATTACAAAGTGTCATTCAATATGCAGTTCTTGTCCCACCAGAAACGGTTTTGGAACCTCACTCCTTTTTACAGGATGGGAAACGCGAATCAGAACCAACGGCAAAGGCGCAGAGTTTTGGTGTGGGGACAGAGATCCTCTCTCCTTCCGAAAATTTATCCTTAAATAGCGCGATAGAAAGATTAGAAGCCATTTGGATCAAAGAAGCCTTCCAAAGAGTTTCCACACAGGAGGAAGCTGCAAAACTTCTAGGAATTAGCCGAGGATCTTTGCAATATAAGATCAAAAATAACCAATTTCTGGACGGATTCAATGCAGAAAGCCCAAGAAAATAATGGATAGATTGGCCTTACCTGTCGATATATCTATAAAGGAGCTTTCACGTGGCAGATAGTTATTACCGTACCATAAGTGGTAAACAATATGATAATGAATTGTTAGAAATTGCTGAAAAAGCCACCAAACGTAGCAAAGCTCCTATTGGTAAAAACGTCGCCAAGACCTTATTTGATGCTATCAAAGATGGCGGTGATTATACAGATGTTGAAAAACGTACTGTAAAATACATTCGCGATAATTTTAAATTTTCTCCTGATGCCGATGAATACCTTCGTACAGAAATTCGTAAATGGGCAGCAAAAATTTCGGTTCCTGCTGCTAAGAAAAAATCCTCTTCAAAGGTTTCTACGAAAAAAGAATCCACAACAAAACGAAGTTCCGCTCGTTCCGCTAAATCCTCAATTGAAGGATTTACTCCTTATACCGAAAGTTATGAATCTGATGAAAGTTCTCAAGACGAAATTGCACCAACACCAGAATACAATGAACTCGTCGCTTTAAATAAATTTCAAATCACTCCTAAACAAAATCGCCTGGGAAGATTTATTCTACTTGGGTTGGTGTTAGTATTTTTTATTGTTCTCATCATCTTTGGAATTCGTAGTTGTAATCGCAATTCATCTCAATCCAAAATCGAAAGTTCAAATGTTTCTTCAGAAGTTGGATCTCGGTCTTTAGAACGAGTGGCGCTTTCAGAAGGAAAGGTTTCTAACCGATTTGAATCTAGAGCGTCAGCCATTCGATATATCAACGAACTTCAAATCCGTTTTATCAAACAAAGTATGCAAACAGAAGATGTGGCAGCAGACAAAATTGCCACTTTGGCAGAAGCATTAAAAGCTTATCCTGCAGTTCGAATTCGAGTGAAAGGACATACTTGTTTTATTGGTGAGATGGATGAAAACAAAATCTTATCTGATGAACGTGCTAAATTTATTTTTGATGAATTGGTAAAAAATGGAGTCAACGCTACACAACTCGACTATCGTGGGTTTGGTGAAACTGCGGAAATTGAATCCAATTCCACTGAAGCAGGTCGCATCAAAAATAGACGTGTTGATTTTACAGTTTTATCTGTTACAGAATAACAAAATTAGTTACAACATTCGATAGAGTGATTTTGTGAGCATCCGTTTGGTTGACCGAACGGACTCGTATAATCCTTCATAAAGTAATAAAGATTTTTTTGCCACACCTAGCCTGGGATTTTCTTTTTCTTCCAAAGTCAATTGATCATCATAACCTTCCGTGATGGTTAAAATGACTCTTTGGATTCCCAAACTTAAAATTTCATTTAGTCCCTTTTTTCCAGATACTTGTTCATCGATTGAATCCATTTGTTTGATGTCTTCGGAAAAGGTTTTGGGATTGATTTGGTTCCGTTGGATTTGGTTGTAAATCCTTTGAGAAACAGCAAGGCCACGTTTGATTATGGAAACAAATTCCGACAATGCTTCCGTTGTGGACTTAATTTCGGAGACTAACTGTTTTGGATCGAAAAAAGGAATTTCAATTTTCAACTGAGATTGGATTCGATTTCGAACAGATTGTACTAAATTGGTTTGGGTTTTTATTTCGTTTTCATCACTCGCAAACTCTTTTTCAAACTCGGAATGCCGGATACCTTCTAATTTTGCACCAAACTTGGTTAGGTTCGTCCAAGGATTTTCTTTTGCATGGTCTTCGAACCATTTTTTAAAGATTAACATCTTTTCATTCGTGATATAGGTTTCTTCCAAATTCCCTGTGACTTTTTTTTGGGGTAAAGCAAACAGTTGTTTGTAGTTGTGTTTTTCTCTGCGAAATTTTCTAGATTCTAAATAATTCAATCGCTCTTCGAGCACGGCTCCTTTGGAGTGAGCGAGACCCTTAGTAAAACTCAAATCTTGGCCCACTAAAAAAACAGAGTTTGCACCCATAAGAGTCGCAAGGCTTGCGGCATTGGTAGACACCGAACCACCAAAAGGTACAGAACCAATTTTTTCACTACCTGTTCTTTCAAGAAGTCCAATCAAAGGAAATGGAGAGGAGGTCACAAAACCTTTGTTTGGTCCTTTTTCTAACCTAAGACTCAAATAGGTAGATGTGGGATCAAAAATGAGAATGGCATTTCCCGAATAATCTTCCAGGTATTGGCTATTTAAGGCCTGCGGGTCGACAGAAAATATCAAATCGGGTTCTACACCAAAAGAAGTGAGGATAGGAAGGGCCGTGTCCACTGCGAGTAGGAGAAATTGATTTCTAAATTTTGTTAAATCGGGTATGGATTCGGAAAGGCTCGGACCTGCCCCGCAAACAACAATTGAAATCCCTTCTGCAATTCCAAAGAGATCCGAAACGGGACGAAACTTGGATAATTCAGGCAGGTTATAACAAATATTTTTCGCCCAGATTTTTTCAAACCGTGTGAGGGTGGCAAGGTTCACATCTTTTTTGTGAAACATTTGTTCGGCGGTATGACGGAGTTTTATATAATCCGATTCTCTCCATTGCCAAGCCCCCCGATGAGGAACAAAACTAATGGGATGAGTTCCTTTTCCCTTAACTGCTTCGGAGAGTTGGTCTTCCAATCCTTCTCCTGTGATAAGGATTAACTTTCCCTCTAAGAATGATTTGGAAAAATCAAAAATTTGAAAGGATTCTCTAATGAAAAACGGATATGGTTCCATCCATATAATGGTTACTTTTTCTCTTTCGAGTAAATAAGGAATGATGTATCCGAGTCCAGCACCAAACAACAAATAGATGCGTTCACTTCCATCGTGGGGAAGTTCGGTGGCAAACCGTTCGGCTTCTTTTTTAGGATCAAAACGACTATGGATCCAAACTCCATCTAGTTCTAAAGTAGGATCTCCTGTTTTAGATTTTGTTAGTTGGTAGGACGGATTCGTTTCAAAATTCTGCGAATTGATTGCAGTAAAAGTTTTCTCTGGATTTTGAATTACTTCTGCCAACTGGGAAGGTAAGGCTGCTAGATTTTTTTCTAGATAAGACTCGTTCACTTACGGTTCCAAAACAATTTTGATTTCGGCATTGGGTGAAAGTGAAGTTCCCGCCTTAGGTTCTTGTGATTTTACAAATCCAGAACCTTCTATTTTATATTCGAGTTGTAATTGTTTTACAATTTGAATGGTTTCAGAAGCAGTGAATCCAGTTAAGTCAGGCATCACCTTAGGATCCAGTTTATAGATTTTATTTCTTTCGCCCTTCAATCGATAGACTAGAGCCTTCTCACTTTTTTCTACGATGGGGATGATACTTTCCACCACCTCACGAAAGACAGGTGCTGCAATCCCACCACCTGTATGGGCCTCTCCACCAGGTTCATCAAAAACAATCAGACCCACATACTTAGGTTTTTCTGCGGGGAAAAATCCAAGAAAACTGGCTGTAAATAAACCTGCTTGGTAACCGGCTCCTGCTTTTGCTTTTTGTGAAGTTCCTGTTTTTCCTGCGATGAAGTAGTTTTCTAAATACGCTTTTTTCCCTGTTCCTTGTGATACAGCTTTACCCATCGCATTTAATGTTTTTTTGGCAGCCCCTTCTTTGATTCCGAGTAATTCATTTCTAATTGAAAATTCATGTACTAGTTCGCCGTATGAATTGGTCACTTGAGAGACAACGGATGGTTCAAATAAAATCCCACCGTTGACAACAGCAGCAGCTGCGGAGATGAGTTGGATGGGTGTGACCGAAAGTCCTTGGCCTATAGATAAAAAGTAGGGTGTACTTTTATTCCATTTATTTAAAGGAGGTAAATATCCTTTGGCTTCATGGATAGAAAAGTTAGTTCGTTTTCCGAACTTAAATTTCTCCATATAACTATAATAAGTTGCATCATCAATCTTTTGTGCCGCTTTGATGATTCCTACGTTACAAGAGTATTGTAAAATTTCATCCAAATTGACATGACCATGATTGTCCGTACAACGAATGGTTGTTTTTCCAATTTCAATATAACCTGGGCAATGGAACCTTTCATTAGGAAGGATTTTTCCTTCATTGAGTAACATAAGGGCAATGAAGATTTTCATCGTGGATCCTGGCTCATAAACATGGCGAATCGACCAATTGGTATGAGATTCCAATGGAAAATCTTGAAAATGATTGGGATCAAAATTAGGATAAGAAGCCATCGCTAGAATTTTTCCTGTTTCTGTATCCATAATCATTCCGATTCCACGTTTGGATGCAGTTTGGATAAAAGCTTTTTGTAATGATTTTTCCAATCGGTATTGGATGATACTATCGATAGTTAGATGGACATTATTTCCTTTGCTAGATTCGGCATCGGGTGTGGATAACAATTCCAAATTGAATAACATCTCAAGGCCCGAAAGGGCTTTGTCATCATCGTAACCGGTAAATCCAAGTAAACTTGCGGCCAAACTTCCTTGCGGATAAATTCGTTTGTATTCTTTTTCCACTCGGACACCGGGGAGAGACAAAGCTTTGATTTTTTCTGCTTTGGTAAGTTCAATTTCTCTTTTTAATAAAAAGTAGTTTTGTTTTTCTCTGATGGTATCTATGAGTTTGTTCGGAGTGATCCCGAGAATGGGGCCTAACTCTTGTGCGGTGAGTTCTGGATCATATATGTTTGTGGGATCAATTCCAACGGTTGCCGATTCACGAGAGATGGCGAGCTCAATTCCTCGCCTGTCAAAGATGGTTCCGCGTTGGACATACTTACTCGATTTAAGATTGATGATATTATCGTTAAAGTAGGTAAGATAAATTACTCGAAAGAGTAAAATCGCGAATAGAGAGAGTATAAAAAGAATTATATACTTAAAACGTTGTTTGTATTCGGTCATCGTTAGAAATAAAAAATTACTTTGCCTTTGATTTTTTCAACCGGGACAAGACCAAACGAACGGGAGTCTGTTGAATACTGTCTGTTGTCACCCAGAAGAAGATAATAACCAGGAGGGATCCTTCCTTGTCTGTCCATAGCCAAAAAAGGAGAGTTGTGGCGATTGATAAAAATAGATGTACTCGGTTCGCTTGTGTAAGTCCCTTTCGGAAGATAATTTTCCAATAATTCTGTAGAGTCGATCAGAACCCGTCCTGCTTCGATGGAATAAAATTCTCCTGGTAAACCTATCACTCGTTTGACGACTAGTTCATCCTCTTGGCTGACAAATAATACTAAATCCAATTTATCAATTTTGGGATCCGTATAAAGAAGTTCTGTTCCAAAGAATTTGGCAGAAATGGCAAATCCACCTTTCCAAACAAAAACCACCGATCCGTGTTCTAAGGTCGGATACATGGAATTTCCTTGGATGGAATAAATTTGGAATAAAAAGATACGCACAAATAGGAGGAAACAGAGGAATAAAAAGATCAAAATGCTACGCCGAGTGTAACGTTTGAATTTGGCCCACAGGCGGGAGACTTTAGTTTCTGTTTCCATATCCATCAAAAAACGATAAAAATCATTCGTGCATTTTTCCCCTTTCTCCAGAATGGAAAAGGAACTTTCCGTAAATCTGAAGCCTAGAGAAGTCTATGTCACTTACAAAATATCAATTCCGAGCACAGTTTCGTTGTACCAATGAATCTTGTGGCAAAACCTATCCCCTCCACCAGGTGATTTATTCCTGCGAATCTTGTGGGGAACTTTTAAATGTCGAACATGATATAGACAGTCTCAAACAAGTTTCGGCAAAAGAATGGAAGTCGGAATTTGAATCTCGGTTCCGTTCTAGTCAATTTCCGAATGCCTCTGGGGTTTGGGGGAAAAAAGAATGGGTTCTCCCTGGAATTAGCGATGAAAATATCATCACTTCCGGAGAAGGGACCTCTCATTTATATGACGCTTCTCGATTTGCCAAGGACTTGGGACTTTCGAGCCTTCATGTCAAACAGTGCGGGGTTTCTCATACCGGTTCTTTTAAAGATTTAGGGATGACGGTTCTTGTGAGCCAGGTCAATCAAATGATCGCGGACGGAGTGCCCATCAAAGCTGTCGCTTGTGCGTCGACAGGTGATACCTCGGCGGCTCTTGCTTCCTATGCGGCCAAAGCAGGAATTCCTTCCATTATACTTTTACCAGCTAACAAGGTGTCAACGGCTCAACTCATCCAACCTGTTTCCAATGGTGCTCTTGTATTAGCACTGGAAACAGACTTTGATGGTTGTATGGCGGTAGTGAAAGAACTCACCAAAGAAAAATCGATATATCTAGCAAACTCAATGAATTCGCTTCGAATCGAAGGTCAAAAAACTATTTCGGTTGAGATTACACAACAGTTAGGTTGGAAAGTCCCGGATTGGATTGTGATTCCTGGTGGAAATTTAGGCAACGTATCCGCGCTCGGAATGGGATTCGAGATGATGTTGGAACTTGGTCTTATTGATAAATTACCAAGAATTATTTTGGCTCAGGCAAAAAATGCAAGTCCTCTCTACGAATCGTATAAGAAAGGTTTTGCGGACTTCTCTCCTGTGACTGCAGAAAAAACTTTAGCCTCTGCGATCCAAATCGGTGATCCTGTTTCCGTCAAAAAGGCAATTCGTGTTTTAAAGAAATTCAATGGAGTTGTGGAAGTGGCTACAGAAGAAGAATTGGCCAATGCCGCAGCTCGTGGGGATTTGTACGGACTTTATAATGATCCTCATACAGGTGTGGCTCTTGCGGCACTTTTAAAATCAGTGGAATCGGGTGTGGTGAAAAAGGGTGAATCCGTGGTTGTGATTTCCACTGCGAATGGACTTAAATTCACAGAATTCAAATTGGCCTTTCATGAAGGGAAAATCCCTAATATTGACGAGAAATTGAAAAACCGCATCCAAGCATGCAAACCAACTCTTGAAGGAGTGATGGAAATCCTAGGTAATCAACTGAAGAAATCATAAATCGCTAGACAAATCCCCTACATGTTGGCAAATTTTTTCAGTTTACCGGTATGTCCCAAGAGATCCAACTAACTTCTCAATTCTGCACTTCTGTCGATCGTGCTGTGGAGTTGGGAAAAAAGGTTTCCATGATCACTTACGTGATGGGGGATATCGGAGAGGCAAAACTCAAATACATTTTGTTGCGGATTTTGGATTCTCTGGGTCGAGCTGATTTGATGGAACTTTTTTACACAGCCGCCAAAGAACTCATTGTCAATTCAACCAAAGCAGCAATCAAACGAATCATCTTTGAAGAACTCAATCTCAACATTCAAAATTTAAAAGATTATGAAGAGGGAATGAAACTATTTAAAACCAGTCTCAATGAAAGAAAATTTCCCAATTATAAAAAGAAAATGAGAGAGACTGGTCTTTTTGTAAAAATCAGCTGCATTTACCAAAAGGATAAAATCGACTTAGAAATTAGAAATAATTTTCCATTATTGCCTATTGAGGCTGAACGAGTAAAAGAAAAGTTTATTAATGCGAAAAAGTATGATAATCTATTCGAGTTCTTTATGGAACACGGCGATAGTACGGAAGGAGCGGGAATGGGAATCACAATGGTAGAAATATTATTGTCCCAATCTGGTTTTGACCGTCGTTTGCTCTCTATATATTCATCAGAAAGGAAAAAGGAAACAGTAGCGCGTGTGGAAGTACATTTAAGTGGAATATCAAAATCCGCTGAAACTCACGAACAATTGTTTGTAGAATAATGTCCGAATTAAGTTCAAAAGCAGACCAACTCAAAAAACAAGCAGACCTAATTGGTCTGACCCGAGAAGCCGTGTTTACGGACGAACAAGCCAAAGAAGTTTTACAAGGTAAAATCACAGATGGTTATCTTGTGAAAATCAAAATCGACTTGGACAGTTTGAACGGAATGGTTCTCATTCTTGTGTCTTCCATTCGAAAACATGTAATGGAACTTTATGCTGTTGTGGGAACCTCACCAACATTCCGACGAATTCGTACCTTCGCCGATCATGTTCAGATTTCTACTGACTTAGGTGATATTGGAAAATCTGGTGGGTATGATCCAGCAATTTCCGAGAACATTGGTCGTGCGGTTCACAGAGCCTTCACCAAAGAGAAGTTAGAAGAACTTTTACCACTTTGGCAAAAAAAAGATCCTTCTCATATTACGGAAATTTTGGAAATGCCACTTCTCGCTGCTACGAAAGGAAGAAATATAAAACTCCAAGCAGAAGTAGATAAACTTTCTACAGCAAAATTTCGTTATGAAAATCCGATGAAAGGTGTAATTTTACCCATTCCTAAACCAGAAGATGAAACTCCTTCTGCCAAGGATGCTTCGGTTCCAGGTGTCTCCACCGAACCAACCAGAGGTGAACTTTCTCCACTGGATCGTCAAATTGCTCAATACCGAACTGCCTTCCCTAAAGAACTAAATATGAAAACGGTCATTTCACCTATCAATGGTGTGGAGTTTGATAACTTAATCGAAGGTATGGAAATTTTGTTTCGAGTTCCAACAGAGACTCCTGAAGGTTTAACAAACGCACAAATCCTGGGCCTGATTGATGAAGAAGGTAAAATTTCAAAAGAACCAGTTGTGGGAAAGTTTCTCGGAATTGCGGGAAACAAAACAGAATATCATATCTTCGCGGAAGGTCCAAACCAGTATTTACTTCATTCCATAGAGGAACATCCTGTAAAAGTTGCCATTCCTAAACCAACCGGTATGACGGGCGGTGCAAACAAAGGTTCTGCGGCGCAAGGTGCTAAGAAAAAAGCGGGAAATGCCGCGGCACAAGAATCCAAGTCTTCAGGTGCCAACTTATTTATGTTAATGGGTGCTTTTGTTACGATTGTTCTTTTTGGAGTTTTGATTTTTGTGATGGTGATCTTGTAACAAGATCACCCGGCAACTACGATATTAACGAGTTTTCCCTTCACATAGATTTCTTTTTTGATTTCTTTGCCTTCCCAAAATGGTTTTGCTTTTTCCACTGTTTTGGCAAGGCTCAAAACTTCCTTCTCTTCAATGTCTCTAGGTGCAAGGAACTCTCCTCGCATCTTTCCATTCACTTGAATCACGATTGTGATGTTGGCATCAATTAAATACTTCTCATCCCATTTTGGATAAGGATGGTAAGCAAGAGATTCTTGATAACCGAGTTTCGCCCAAAGTTCTTCCGCCAAATGAGGTGCAAATGGAGAAAGAGCCAGAACAAAAGGTTCTAAAACTTTTTTAGGTTTTCTTGGATTACTTGTGAACTCATTGATGAAGATCATCATTTGTGACACAGCTGTGTTGAATGAGAAATTATCGATATCGTCTTTTACTTTTTTAATGGTACGATGAAGAGTTTTGAGTTCGGCTTCGTTTGGTTCGATATCTTCTACAAAGAAAGTTTCGTTTTCACCAGAATGAAAAAGTCTCCAAACTCGATTTAAAAATCGAAACACCCCATCCACTCCGTTTTTACTCCAAGGTTTGGACATTTCAAACGGACCCATAAACATTTCAAAAAGTCGGAGTGTGTCAGCACCAAATTCAGAAACAACGTCATCTGGATTGACAACGTTCCCCCTTGACTTTGACATTTTTCCTTTATCTTCACCGAGAATGAGACCTTGGTGGACTAACTTTTGGAAAGGTTCTGGGGACGAAACATGCCCTAAATCAAAAAGGATTTTATGCCAGAATCTTGAGTATAGCAAGTGTAATACGGCGTGTTCTGCCCCGCCTACATAAACCTCGACAGGCATCCAAGCTTTTTCCAGCTCTGGATCAATGAGTTTATCGTTGTTTCTTGGATCGATATACCTTAAGTAATAATAACAAGAACCTGCCCATTGCGGCATGGTATTGGTTTCTCTTTTTCCTACTTCTCCCGTTACAGGATCCGTGTATACAAGCCAATCTTTTGCTAAGGCAAGGGGAGATTCACCAGTTCCCGAAGGTTTGAATTCTTCTAGGTCAGGTAGAACTAAAGGAAGTTCTGATTCAGAGAGGGCTTTCGGAGTTCCATCAGCAAAGTGAACGAGTGGAATGGGTTCACCCCAATACCTTTGTCTGGCAAATAACCAATCTCTGAGTTTGAATTGGATTTTTTTGCGACCAATTCCTTTTCCTTCCGCCCAAGTTGTCATTGTTTGGAAGGCGTCTTTGTAAGATTTACCATCTAACTTAACTTCTGCGGAAGAAGAGTTGATACAAACAGAGTCTTTTGAATCAAAAGCAAGGTTTGGTTCCATTTTTCCATCGATCACTTGTTTGATCGGAAGTTGGAACTTCACGGCAAAGTCATAGTCTCTTTGGTCATGAGCAGGAACGGCCATAATGGCACCGGTTCCATAAGAGATTAAAACATAATCGGAAATATAAATAGGAACTTTTACAGAGGAATCCGTAGGCAAACTAGCATAAGATCCTGTAAAAACTCCGGTTTTATCTTTATTCAGTTCGGTTCTTTCCAAATCACTTTTTAAGGAACAATCTTTTTGGTATTTCTCGACAGCGGATTTTTGTTCTGCAGTGGTGAGTTCTTTTACCAATGGGTGTTCTGGAGCAAGGACAAGGTAAGTAGCACCAAAAATGGTATCAGGTCTTGTTGTATAAACGGTGATGTCTTTGGAAACGTGAGGAACGTGGAAACACAGTTCCAATCCTTCTGATTTCCCAATCCAATTTCTTTGCATCTCCAAAGTGGAAGTAGGCCATTCACAAAGAGAAAGATCATTTAGCAAACGTTCGGCGTAAGCTGTGATGCGCATCATGTATTGGCGCATGGGTTTTCTTTCTACAGAATACCCTTTCGATGTCCATTCTTCCACTTCTTCGTTGGCAAGAACGGTTCCGAGAGCTTCACACCAGTTGACTGGGATATTGGCTTCATACACCAATCGGAAATGGGATAAAATATCTTCTTTTTCTTTGCGGGATTTGGACTTCCAATCGGCAGCAGAGAACTGCACTCCTTTCGGGAGTTCCTTTCCTTCAAAAAACACAGATCCTTCTGATTCCAAAGTTTTGATGAGTTGAGCAATCGGGAGGGCTTTGTTTTGTTTTCTGTCAAAGTAGGAATTGTAGATTTGCAGGAAAATCCACTGGGTCCACCGGTAATAATCGGGATGGGTGGTGGATATTTCTCTTTCCCAGTCATAAGAAAGGCCAAGGCTTTTGATTTGGCGACGGAAAGTATCGATATTGTTCTTTGTTGTGGTGCGAGGGTGGACTCCTGTCGTCATCGCATATCGTTCTGCGGGTAGACCAAAAGCGTCCCAACCCATAGGATGGAGGACTTCAAATCCTTCCATTCGTTTGAGTCTTGAAATGATGTCGGTGGCTGTATATCCCTCAGGGTGGCCTACGTGAAGGCCAGCGCCACTTGGGTAGGGAAACATGTCTAAACAATAGTATTTAGGTTTGGTTGAATGGGCGTTTGTGCGAAAGGTCTGGTTGTCGTCCCAGTGTTTTTGCCATTTTTGTTCAATATCTTGGAATGGATAATTCATCGACTAACGTAGAGAAAGTGTAGTAATTCTACTTTCTCACGGAGTCGATGATTTTTACAAGCTTTTTGAAACTCTTAGACAGACAAACTTTACAGAGATTGTATTGAAAGAGGTTGGTGACGGATCCACATTCCGCACAAGGTTTAAGATTGTTAATTTTCACATTCATAAAGTCTGCATTTTTTATCTGTGTATTGCATTCGAGCATTCTATATTTACCTGTATGAGTCCGCTTATCGACAGTGCTGTTCATAACTCCCAAAAATCTCCAAAAAAGAGGGGAGGGGAAACACTACGATGAAGTTACTTTATATGAAACCCCACCTTTGGGGTCAAAAAAAATTAGGATGTACGCTCAAAAAGATAAGTAAAAATTTGTCAGAATTTTTTCGAATCGGTGCAATATAGTTGGAACGAAAATGAAAATTGAAAAAATTATAACTGTTATGGAAAAAATTAAAAAATCGTTGTTAGGTGGTATTTTTTCTATTAAGTGCCCGTTATTAGTCATGTCTTATGTGTTAGGTGATAAAATCTTTGGGGGAAAAACCTAGTGTTGGAATTTAAAAATGTGTTTAAGTCATTTCACAATGAATCAGAAACGATTGATGTGTTGAAAAATATTTCATTTCGCATTGAAACAGGCGAATTTGTAGCGATTATAGGCCCATCTGGATCAGGTAAATCAACACTTCTAGGTGTAGCGGCTGGTCTAGATAAACCTGATACAGGGATTGTGGCACTGGATGGAACCGATGTTACCAAGGAAAATGAATCAAATTTAGCTGATTTACGTGCTGATAAGATTGGTTTTATCTTTCAGAACTTTCAATTACTTCCTGGACTCAATGCCATTGAAAATGTAGGGATTCCCTTATACTTAAAATCTTCTCTGTCAGAGGCTGAGATTTTAAAAAAATCAGAAAAAATATTAGAATCTGTTGCTATGTCACACAGAGCCACACACTTCCCAAAACAATTGTCAGGTGGTGAAGAGCAAAGAATTGCCATCGCAAGAAGTTTTGTGAACGATCCAAAGATTATTTTCGCAGATGAACCGACAGCTAATTTAGATTTCAAAAATAGTAAAACAGTTTTGGATCTTTTGTTATATAGAAATAAAGAACAAGGCACAACTTTAGTTGTAGTCACTCATGATCCAGACGTAGCAAAACTTGCAGATCGTGTTTTAGAAATGAAAGATGGGGAAATTATTTCAGATTCAAGGAACAAAAAACAAAGTAAGTCGGGTTCTTTGAAAAAACTGGCTACAAAAAAGACCACCAAACAAAAAAATACGAACGTTACTTCTAAGCAGGCGCGTCGATGAAAGCATCTTTGTTTCGTTTTTATCTAAAACGTGAGCTTTTCTCTAGGTTTCGGTATTCTTTACTCATTGTAGTCTCCATCACTCTCGGTGTGGGTTCTGTGATTGGAATCCATTCTTACAAAGACAATACGGCAAATGCCATTAGAAGAGAGGCAAAATCAATTATGGGGGCCGATATTGCCCTCCAATCCCCCCAAGAAATCACAAAAACAGCAGAAAAATTGGTCGAAACAAGCCTTCCAAAGGGTTCGGAGACCAGTGCTTCCATCCAATTTTTATCCATGATTTCCAATGAATCAGGGGAAGAAAACTCTCTTAGTTTTATCAAAGCGGTAGAGACCAATTATCCTTTTTACGGGGAAATGAAAACCGAACCGGAGTCTGCGTATCGTAATTTAAAACCAAACCAAGTTCTACTCGATAAGTCTCTTGTGGAAAATCTCAAACTAAAAATTGGTGATCGAGTGCGGTTGGGTGATAGTTTGCTCATGTTAGCTGGTGTTGTGGTCAAAGAACCGGGTGCTGTGGGATCTTTTGTAGGTTCGGCTCCGGGTTCCATCATTCGGAGAGATACCGCCAACCAAACAGGACTTGTGCAGAGAGGAAGTCGGATTCGTTATACCATCTATGCGAAATTTCCTGAATCTGTAGACAGTTTGGGTTGGAAGGACAAAGAGTTTGAAGCCCTCATCAAAGAAGATTTAACCATCTATCACAATACAGAAGTCAATTCGGGATCCCAACAGTTTATCAAAAACACTTTTGATTATATGGCACTCCTGGCTCTGGCAGGATTTTTTTTAGGAGCCATATCTGTTTATACAGCAGTAAGAACTCGGTTACTTGAAAAACGAAACGAAATTGCAATCCTTATGTGTCTTGGTGCCAAACCCAATTTGATTTTACTTTTGGTTTTTGCTGAAATATTCATTTTATCAATACTAGGAACCACTCTTGGACTTGTCCTTGGATATGGAATCCAATCTGTTTTACCCGATATCAGCGGACTGATGTCAGTAGAAACTGGTATTGCCTTTGGCCTTTCTTTTTCTTCTCTTCTATGGAGTGTGGTTCTTGGAGTGGTGTTACCACTTCTTATCTCTATTCCTCTTGTTTTAGAAACAAGATCGGTAAAACCTTTAGCTGCTTTAAAAGAAGTGGAATCACAAACCAGTGGGAATTTATCCACATCCAAATGGCAATTCGGATCCTTTCTTTTGATTTATCTTTTGTTTACCAGTCTTGCCATTCTTGAAACAGAAAGTTTCTTTAAAGGAATTCTTTTTACATTAGTTTTGTTAACTTTGCCAGTCCTTGTGTACGGATTGTACATATTGTTTGGACTTCTCATCACAAAAATTTCCAAACTCGGTTGGTTGTCCAAAGAATGGAGTCTTGTGACTAAAAAAGTCACTCGTAAATCAGGAGCTTTACGACTTTCTATCATTGGTCTTGGATCGGCTCTGTTTATCCTCACTTTATCACTGATCTTACAAGAGAGTTTACTCGAACTGAGTGGTGCCCGTGAGATTGAACGTAGACCCAATATGTTTCTTTTGGACATTCGAGAGACTCAAAAAAATGACCTCCTAACGGCAATTAAGGCCTTTCCTGTGGAGAAACAATACTTGGCTCCTGTGATTGGCGCGAGGCTTTCCAAAGTCAATGGAGAGCCCATTAAAAAAGAGGATACCATCAAAAATGCAATGGATCGTAATTGGCGAGCCACCGCAAGAACCCGGGAATATTTTTTGTCCTATCGGGACGAGTTGTATGATACGGAAGAGGTGACCAAAGGGTCCTTTTGGGAGGAATCAGGGCGAAATGAAATTTCGGTAGAACGGGACTTTGCTGGGTATTTGCAAGCGGGAGTGGGTGATGAGCTGACTTTTAATGTCCAAGGCCGTGAAGTTTCTGGAAAAATATCAAACTTACGTTCGGTGAACTGGGCCGATATGAAACCAAACTTTGTTGTGCTTTTTTCTAAGGGAATTTTGGAGAAAGCGCCTAGGTTTTATATAGTTTCCTTACTCATTGATTCTAGTGAAAACAGATACCAATTACAAAAGGTCATTGTGAATCAGTTTCCGAATATCACAGTGATTGATACGGAAAAAACCATCCAAGCCTTTATGGGAATTCTTGAGAAGGTCACACAGATGATGGCACTTATGACTGCTTTTATTTTGGCAGCTTCCTTTGTTCTCGTATTTACAACGTTATATGCCAGCCAATCGGAAAGGAAACGTGAATTTGCTTTGTTACGAGTGATTGGTGCCAACAGTCGTTTTATGGTAAAACATTTTCTCAGGGAAGCCTTACTTGTTTCTGTGATTTCATTTTTACTGGGACTTGTTTATTCCATAGTATCCAACGAAGTTCTCAATCGTTCGGTTTTAGAACTAAGAAGTGTTTATCCTTACGGACAATTGGTGTTTGTGTTCTTAGGAATTTGTTTTGTTACGGTGAGTTTATACGCACTCGGACTATTTAGTTTCTTTCGAATGCCAACGAAGACGGTTCTTAAGGAAATTAAATAAAGAGAAGATTCGGTGTATGAATCAGATCTTATTTGTGTGAGTTCTTTTGTAATGTAAAGATAAGAATTTAAATTAAGAAAGTTATTTCTATCTCGTTAAAAACAAAAAAGCCCGGGTTTGCAGTCCGGGCTTTCTCATTGAAAGAGATGTTTTCGGGATTATTGTGCTACCGAAATAACCTCATCTCGGTTGATTACGTTAACGATATGTTTGTATTCAGGAGAATCTTTTCCATATTTTAACTCAGTGGCACGTAATAAGTGAACGTTCTTTTTGTAACGATACTTGAAGAGCATATCATCTGGACCTTTTGTCTTTTTGATCATGTTTTCTTCGAAGCTATATGCACTTGCAAGATACTTGTGAGCAGGATATTCTTTCTCGTTATCATCGATTTCGATGTAAAGTTCAAGAATTGGGATGGTTTGAGGAAGATTTTGAAGGTCATACTCAGCCATAATCCAAGAACGATAAACGTCAGAAAGAAGTCTTTTGAACTCAGGTCTTTCTCTTAAGTCAGGGTTTTTAATTTCATCAAGGTGATTGATCGATTTAGAGAAGTAGTTGAGAGCGTCTTGTTTCGCTTTCATTTTTTCACGGTAAACAACGCGTTCTTCTCTAGCTTTACGATCAACTTTTTGCCAGTACCATTTTTCATCTAAGCGTTTCTTTTCAGCTTCTTCTTTGCGGTACTGCTCTACCCAATCTCTATTTTTCATAACGGTGTTAACACCGGATTGGTAGTTAGAAAGTGCTAAACGGAATTGGTTGTTTGCAAAAGTTTTAGAAAGTTGGTGTAACTCTTGGAAAGTTTTGTTATACCCTTTAAAATCAGGATTCTTCCAAAGAGATTCCTGTTCCATAATTTCTTTCTTTCTCTTTTTTTGGTCTTCGGTAAGTTCCGCATCGTCATTCTCAGGAACGAGTTCGCCTTTGAGAAGTTCGTCGACTTGGTCTTTAGCCGCTTGGCTATCTTGAGCGTTCGCAGGCTGAGTTTGTGCGAAAAGCACACTGAAGCCGGACACCAGTTGGAGAATAAGGAGATACTTAATAATCTTCATAGTCGTGTGACCCTTTTGTCTCTTTCAATATTTTGAAGGAACAGGTTTATCTATTTCTTCAATGAAAGTATCGGAATGGCAAGAGTCAATAATAACGAATTAAAGAGGAAAAAAACCTAATTGTGAACTTTTTCTTTCGATTCTTTTCCATTTAAAGGGACATAAGTCCTGAATCACCTAAAAAATCTCATTCCTTGACAGCTTAGAGAATTCGGGAAGATTGCTCCTTGGAGATGAATTTATCCGAAATTACTGCCATCCGGGACGGAAATCCACAGTGTAAAACCTGTGGTGGGGTTGGAATTACCTTAGCGGAACATGTTCGCGGCTCTCGTTCTGGTGCTCTTGTTCTTTGCCATTGTATTGGGAGTGACTGTAACACTTGTGAGTCGAAGGGACAGGCACCTTTTATGACTTTTGATAGGAAGTTGGACAAAATGCTTCCTTGTGTTTGTCATAATGCCCGATTCTCCCTTCGCAATTGGGAAAATTTGGTCGAAAAAGCCAACATTCCTGCAAGGTATCGCTTCCAATTTTTGTCCAATATCGACATTGGAGACACAGCCAATGATCCAGATATGTCCTTTATCATTGCTCACGACTGGGCAAACGAACTGGTTCATAAATTTAAAAATGCAGATTTTTCCCCACAAGGATTTTACCTTTGGGGTGGGACTGGATCTGGGAAAACCTTACTTGCTTGCGTCATATTAAATGAACTCATCTTTCGTTATGGAATTACTTGTAAGTATGCAAAGGTGAATAAAGATTTTTTATCAGCCATTCGTGATACTTACCAATCCGATAGCGAAACCCATGGACAAGAACGTTCCATCGAAAGGGAATTTGCAAACGTTGATGTACTTGTGATTGATGATTTTGGTGTCCAAAAAGAATCCGAATTCAACAATAGAAAGTTATACGATCTAATTGATAGCCGTTATGAACAAGAAAAACTCACACTTCTCACTTCAAACCATTCTTTAGTGGAGTGGAGAGACAGAGGCCAAGGTCGAATTTATTCACGGCTTATGGAAATGACAAAGGAAATTGAACTCAAGTGTCCGGACTATCGGACTAAGTTTGTAAAGAGGTAAGATCATGAAGTATTCCAATATTGCCTTTTTGTCTCTGGGTTCTAACATCGGTGACAGGCACCATTTTATGGATCAGGCAATTTGGGAAATTTCTACCTTACCAGAAGTGCAAATTTTAAAACAATCGGAAAGATTGGAAACGGCCCCACTTGAGAATACAAACCAACCTTATTTTCTAAATCAAATTTTAAAGGTGATGGTTTCTTCTGCCTTCACTCTTCCTTGTTTGTTGGATTCTCTCCAAGGGATCGAAGACAAACTGGGTCGAAAACGTAGGTCTTGGAAAGGGCCAAGAGAAATTGATATCGATATCCTTACCTACGAATCAGTGGTAATGAAAACAGATTTTTTACACCTGCCTCACCATTCGCTTTATTCAAGACCATTCATTAAACAACTATTAACCGATATGGGAGAAATTGGAGTGTATGCACTCTTTTTGGAACTAAACCATGAAAAACATTATTCTTCAGTATAAAAAAAAATACGATGCCGGAGAACCTATCTCTGTCATCACTTGTTACGATTATACTTTTGCCACTCTCTTTAACCGAACCGAAATCGATTGTATTCTTGTAGGTGATTCTTTAGGAATGGTGATCCAAGGAAATCATTCGACACTTCCCGTAACTCTGGATGAAATCATCTACCATACAAAAGCAGTTTGTAAAGGGGCACCTGATAAAACCATCGTTGCTGATTTACCATTTTTATCTTACCAAACATCCATTGAAGAGGGGATTCGTTCTGCCGGCCGTGTGCTCAAAGAAACCAATGCTTCTTGTGTCAAACTAGAAGGCGATTCCGATTTTATCATAGAACTCACCAAACGAATGACAGAATCGGGGATTCCGGTTTTTGCTCATTTAGGCCTCACACCACAATCGGTTCACACTCTCGGTGGACACCGTGTCCAAGGAAAAACCGAAGTCGCTCGCTCCAAAATGGTTCGTAAAGCCAGAGAACTTGCTGACGCAGGCGCCTTTGCCTTGTTACTCGAGATGGTTCCTGAATCTCTCGGAAAAGAAATCACCGAATCCATTCGGATTCCGACGATTGGGATTGGTGCTGGAAAATATACTTCCGGCCAAGTGCTTGTGATGCAAGACCTACTGGGTCTGAATGAAGACTTCCATCCTAAGTTTTTAAAGAAGTTTGGGAATTTTGCGGGGCCAGTGAAGGATGCGGTGAATTTATACCACCGCGAAGTTTCGAAACGTGAGTATCCATCGGAAGCCCACGCTTTTTTAGATACTTAAACTTTATTTTCTCTTTCTCGCCGCTTCGGCCAATCTCTCGAGCATAGGAACTGTTGTTTCCCAAGAGACACAAGCATCTGTGATGGACTGGCCATAAGTCAGAGGTTTGGCATCGATGGATTGGTTTCCTTCTTTTAAGTGGCTTTCAATCATCACACCTAAAATGTTTTTACTACCTTTGGCAAATTGTTCTGCCACAACATCAATCACAGCTGGTTGTTTGCGATAGTCTTTTTGGCTATTGCCATGAGAACAATCTACCATTACTTTTGGAGGGAGGCCTGCTTTTTCAATTTGTGCACCCACTTCGTTGACTGACGCCTCGTCAAAGTTAGGTCCTTTGTTTCCCCCACGTAAAATTACATGAGTGTCTTTGTTTCCAGCCGTGCGAAAGATGGCACTACTTCCTTGGTTGGTAACAGAAAGAAAATGATGACTAGAACTTGCAGAACGAATGGCATCCACTGCAATTTGAACATTGCCATCGGTTCCATTTTTGAAACCGATAGGTGCCGAAAGACCAGAAGCCAATTCCCGGTGGACTTGGCTTTCTGTGGTTCTTGCCCCAATGGCACCCCATGCCACTAAGTCAGCAATGTACTGGGGAGAGATGACATCTAAAAATTCGGTTCCGCAAGGAATTCCCATATTGTTAAGATCTAATAAAAGTTTACGAGCTAGTTGGAGGCCTTTGTTGATATGAAATGATCCATCTAAATCTGGATCATTGATAAGTCCTTTCCAACCCACAGTGGTTCTCGGTTTTTCAAAATAAACTCGCATCACAATCAGAAGTTCATTTTTAAACTCTTCGATTTTTGGTTTGAGTTTGGATGCATATTCCATCACGGCACCAATGTCATGGACAGAACAAGGTCCAACAACAACTAACATACGCTTGTTGTCTTTGCCGTGGATGATATCAGAAATTTCACTTCTGGTGCGAACGACTACTTCACAAGCTTCGTCAGTTAACGGAAATTCTTCCATAATGACAGAAGGAGGGATCAGACTATGTTGTTCTAAAATTCTTAAATTGGCTGTAGGTTTCATAATTAATACTTTTGCATGGAAGGATCGACTAAATCGGAATAGGCTAAGGTTCCTCCCGCTACGTTTTTGTAGGATTTAAATCCTGCTTGGGCCAAAATGCCACAGGCCATTCCTGATCTTCCACCCGAACGGCAATACACTAAAATTTCTTTATCGATTTGGTTTTTGATTTCTTCGATCCGAGCTGCAAGTTCGCTCACGGGAATGAGTTTGTCTGTTCCGGGAACCAGGGCAATTTGTTGTTCATTCGGGTTTCTTACATCCAATACAAAAAAATCATCCTTTCCTTCTGCACGTGCATCTAGACGTTTTTTAAAACTGACTACATCGATTTCCGGTACCATTATGTGACTCCGCCCATTTCCTCTAGTTCTATAGTTACATCCTCCCAACGTTTCGTGAGGAGGGCAATCTCTCTTTTAATATCGTTATAAGTGTCCATTTCCAACTGAAAACTTCTGTTTTTAAAGAACTCTGGATCCTGTAAAAGTTCCTCTTTGTCCTTTTTATTTTTTTCCAGTCTTTCTATTTGGACTTCCAAATCGGCAATTTCTTTCTCTAATTTTTTTCGTTTGTTTTTGCTGGCTTGTGGATTGGCTTTTTTTTCTTCAAATTTAGATTTGCCGGTGGTATTTTGGGCCGGAGATTCCGTTTCATCTTCCTTATGGAACTTGAGGTAATCGTCAAAGCTGCAATTTAGGTTTTGTAAGACACCGCCAGAAAGTTGGAAGGTGCGGTTACAAAGTCCCTTCATAAAATCAGGATCGTGGCTAATGATGAGAAGGCTTCCTGGAAAATCAATGAGAGCCCGTTTGACCGCTTCCCGGATCACAATATCCAAATGGTTTGTGGGTTCATCTAAAAATAGGCAATTGGTCGGATGGTTCACAAGGAGGGCCAGCCGAAGTCTACTCTGCTCTCCACCTGATAAGTGTTTTACGGATTTAAAAACTCCATCTCCTGGAAAGGCAAAGTGTCCAAGTAAGGTTCTTGCTTTTTCTTCACTGAGTTCTGGGTATTTTTTGATTACGGTTTCAACAAGGTTTAGGCTTTCATCCAGATCTTCCCCGTGAGTTTGGGAAAAATATCCTAGTTTGGTTTTTGGGCCATAATAGAGAGAACCAGAATCCAACTTATGCCTTTCTAAAAGACAACGCATTAGGGTTGATTTCCCTGCTCCATTCGGGCCAACGAGTGCGACTTTGTCGCCAGCAGAAATTTCGATTTCTGCATTTTCAAAGATGGTTTTTTTCACACCTGTATTTTTATCGGGATAAGAAAAGGAGGCATTTTCTAAACGAAGGATGATATTACTAGAGGGAACAAATTGGAATTGGTAATCAGGTTTTTGATTCCAAAAAGATTCTTCCGGATTTTCCAGTTTGTCTCTTTTTTCCAATCGTTTGATGACTGATTGGACTTGCCTTGCTTTTGTTGCTTGGGCACGAAATCGTTCCACCCATTCCATTCGGCTTTTTAGATAGGTTTCTTCTTTTTCGAATTGGGCTCTTAGTTGTTCTTGGATTTCATTTTTGGCTTCAAAGAATTCTTCCAAACTTCCTTGGAATTCAAACGTTCCATGAGGATTGATTTCGATGATGGTATCAACCGTTTGGTTTAAAAATTCTGGATCGTGTGTTACAAGAACAAAGGCTTGGTTTTGAGATACTAAAAAGTCAGCTAACCATGATTTGGTTTTATCATCCAAATGGTTTGTAGGTTCATCGAGTAGTAATAAATTATGTGGATTGAGAAGGGCAATGGCTAGACCAATCCGGTGGTGATAACCCGGAGAAAATTCTCTGGTTTTTCTTTGGAAGTCAGCCGTAGAAAATCCAAGGCCCGATAGAATTTTTTTGGCTCTTGCTTCCAGACCGTGTAAGTCGTGTAAGTGGGCAAATTCTTCTAGATCACTTTGTTCGTGGAGTAAATCTTCAAAAGCAGGATCTTCATGATTTATCGTTTCGAATTTGGATTCGATGAGTTTTCGTTTTCCATCATACTCGGCATAGAGTTTGTTTTCATCAAGGACAGTGTCTATGACGGAAGTCTCGGGACTGAATTCTGGAATCTGTTGGAAAAGGGAAAGGACGGTATTTTTGGAACGAATGACTTCCCCAGATTCGGGTTTCATCTTTCCGGCCGCCATTTGGAATAGGGTGGTTTTTCCGGAACCGTTCGGGCCAACAATCGCTACGCGACACCCTGGTTTGATATGCCAGCTGAATCCCTCAAAGAGGACTTTGGGGCCGAAGTGTTGGTGGATTTGGATGAATTGGATCAAGGGCTGTGAAAACCCGCCGTAAGGCGGGGAATTTAGGAGGGACTAACCTTATTTCTTGGCTAGAAGTTCCGCCTTTCTTTCGCGAAGGTGTTTTACATAAAGGCTAGATTCGCCGTTCATGGTTTCCACTGATTTGCTGATGGCTGAGTCAATTTCTGCTACAGTCATTTTCGCGATTTTTTTGTTCTTCTTTTCTTTTTCTTCTGACATGGAAGTTTTCCCCTTTTAGGTACGTCACTGAGATTCTTCCAGAGTTTCCTCGGTAAATGAGACTGCAAGAAAAATAAGACAAAAATACAGACAAGTTTCAAACTGACCGGATGAAACGACTCCGACGATTTTTCAGTGAAGTGTACTTGTACGATGTCCATGGTCTGGCTTCGGAACTTTCGTTTACTTTCCTTCTGACTCTCTTCCCACTTCTTGTGGTTTTTGTGACCTTACTTGGACTTTTGCAAGATCCGAGAACGATCAACTTAGTGACCGATCAAATTGGTAAATTTTTACCCGCACCCATTTTCCAACCTATAGACAAAAGTGTAGAAAATCTAACAAAAGTTAAAAGTTACAATGTAATTGCTCTGAGCATTGCCATTTCGTTTTTTTCGAGTTTAACCATTTTTGGAACCATATCCAAAGCCCTTCGTTTTATTTCAAGGGATGAAACAAAGGTTGGTTTTATTGCTTCGCAGTGGATCAACTTTCGATTGCTTGTGATCTCTCTTGTGTTACTTGTTTTGTATTTTTATTTAACCTATGGAATGGTTCACGCAGAACGATATTTGTTCCAAAAGTTTCGATTTGGATTTTTTAGAAATAGTCCTTATTTATCAGTCTCTCTGATTATTTTGCCATATAGCATTGGACTTTTTACATTTTATTATGCTTATATTACCAAAGCAAAAACCACTTTAAAAGAAAATTTGCCGGGTGCCATTTTTGCATCTCTACTAGTTCTTGGAATGAGTTTTGGATTTCAGTTTTATTTAAAAATGAAAAACGTAGGTGTGAATTATTCTTTAGCTTACGATTTGATATCTAAGATGGTAGTTTTGATGTTGTATACTTATATCAACTCAACATTTTTTATTTGGGGATTTTTATGGAACCAGGTCCTAGCGGATGATCGAAATAAAAAATCTCAGTCTAAAAAATAATCAGGTTCTAAGATCCTTGGACAAAAGGATATAATGATCCCAAAGTAGTGGCGTGCGAGCGAAAAGAAAAGCCACTCTCCACCAGAAGAAAGGATATCATCCGCATCAAGATCGGTGTATCCTTTTTTGTGAAACAATTGGTCAAGGCTCCAGTTTTCTTCTCCAGGAATGACTTGGACTTTGAGATGTGCATAAAATTTATTTTCTAAACTATGATAACGAAATACCAAGGCTCTTCCACCTAACGGATTTCTGATGGTGAAAGTGAGCCATGTGGGGAAATCATTTTCTGGTTCCGAACTCAAGTGGTAGAGTTCCCAACCTATCTCTTTTGCATTTCCAAAAAATTCTTGAAAACTAGATGTAAAAGCAGATTGGTATTCGGCTGTGATCCCCATTTCTTTTTTGATAGAAATAAAACCCTAGAATTAAGGCAAATTTTATCTCATTTTTTCTAAGAAAGATTTAAAATGTTTTTTGAAAAAGAAAAACAAATTCCGGTTTCCCTAAGAAGGAGATTCATTAGAATGGGGAGCCTGAGGTTTGCAATATGATCGAAACCATCAATATCAATTGGCCTAGTGGAGCCATCGATCCCATCATCCACTGCCCAGCTTGTGGGAGCCTTGTTCTTAGTCCCTTAGAGGAAGAAGGGCCTGGTTGTCATCACATTCAATTCATCATCGATAGTGAATCTGGCGAATTTAACTACATCACAGAATCCTTTGATGAAATTTTAAAAGAATTTCGTAAACCCGATGTAGAAGAATTTGATGAATGGGATGCCACAGAAGTTTTTTTAGAAGAAGCAGAATCCAATACATTCTATGTGATGAATTTAATTTTGCCTAGTAATGTTTCCATTGAAGATGATCCTGTTTGTTTACGAATTGGATTTGAATTATTTTTTAGTGAAGACCAAGAAGAATTGTACGAAGAATTAGAAAGAAGACATGATGAGGAAGGTTTACATGACCATAGCCAGAACTAAAGTTTTAAAATTAGGATTATTAATCTCTGTATTTTTTGTTTTATCCAATTGTTTGATTAGTTATAAAGACCATCCAAAAATTCTTCCTCTTCCTGCGGAAGAAAAAACAATTGATGCAAATTTTGTTTATGTACTTCCCACTTTTCCCCAACTCAACTTAGGGGGAAGGGAAGCCTTAAAGAATTATTTTCAAAACAAAACTCGTTTTAAAAACACAGTGGAAGGAGTGGATGTACCAAAGTCAGGGTATTTGGTGAATGTAAAGGTTAACTACCGTTCACCGTCCCCAGAAGCAACTGTGTTTCTTGGAATTTCCACTTTAACAGCGACATTACTTCCTGCATGGTCAACACAAGACGGATACGATATCCAATACCTTCTCTATAAAGATGGAAAAAAAGTAGCAACTTATGATTACCATATTTTTAGAACCTATGCGCAGTGGCTTTTATTTGTTCCTATCTCTTGGTACAATTTTGAAACTGCAACGGAAAGAGAAGTATTCGAAAGAACCACTCTCAAGTTTTTTGAGGATGCCAAGGAACATTTCTAAAATCATTGGATCTCAACTTTCAAATATACAATGAGTTTGTTTGGGGATTTTGGCCCGGGATCATCGTTGTATTTGGAGTTGGGTTCTTTGTTGGGTATTTAGCATCGTTTTTGGGACTCGGGGGTGGATTCATTTACACCCCTTTCTTTCATAGTTTTTTCCATCTAACGGCAGTTCAAGCAGTTGCTGTTTCTCTAGCACAGATGCCGGTATCTTCTCTTTCCGGACTTTTTGTTTATTATAAAAACAATAAAATTAGATGGAAACAAGGGTTCCTTTTACTTTGTACGTCAATCCCTACAGCCCAGTACACTGCCTATAAATTTGGTAGGTTTGAGGACACCGAACTCGGCAAACAATTGTATTATGGGATTCCGTTTTCGGAGTTTATCTATCTAATTGTATTTACTGTTTTTTTAGGAATCCTTGCGATTTATAATTTGATAACAGCACTAAAAAGAAGGAAAAAATACTACCAATCTTTGGAAGTGCAGTCCCAAAATTCTTATCCAACTCTTATGGCCTCTTCCGAAATCTCTGATTCTAATTCCAATTCTGGTTCAAACGCGGGTTTGTCTGCATCGACTCAAAAGAATCATTCAGAATCTTTTTCTTATTCTCGCAAATCGGTAGTGATTGTCCTTTTGACGGGAATCTTCTTTGGTTTGTTTTCTTCTTTTTTTGGAATTGGTGGAGGGTTCTTAGCAGTCCCTTTATTTGTGTATTACTTTCGAATGAGTCCTGTGGAAGCCGTTGCCACTTCTTTTCTTGGAATTTTTCTCACTTCCTTTGGAACCAGTGTATTGTATTTTTTCCAAGGAAAGTTACATTTGGAACTTGCCCTTGTGGGAAGTTTTGGTGGGATCTTTGGGGCAAGGATTGGTTCTTTAAAAGCAATCAATGCCAAACCATACACCATTCTCCTTGTTACAGCCACATTCCAATTCTTAGTAGTGATTTGGTATGTAATTGGAAAACTACCAAAGTTTTAATTTGTTAGAAAATTCAAACTACAGTAAAAACTCTTTAAATCATAAAACTTTCTAATTCACGTCTAGGGGAATCGTATTCATAGGAACTTCTTCCCATCCTTGCAATCAATTGGATTTGTTCTTTGGATTTTAGTCCGAGTATCGTTTTCAAGTGTTTGGTGAAAGTTCTACTTTCAGGATAATCTTCCACAGATTGGTTCATGGTATGAAAGGCAACCTTTCGAACCGCACAGGCCAAACTAACACGCATAAAATCCCTTCCGGTTTCGATCCATGTACGTTCTTCGTCAGATCCTTCCGTAATCAAAAAAACAAGTGCCTTGGAAGAATAAACTTGGTTTTGGAACATTTGGATTCCGGCAGCTTTGGAAGATTCGGAATGCCAAGCTTCCTTAGATAAATCCACAAAGAATGTTTTGGCAAACCAAAGTTTGATTCCCGAAAGTCCATTCCCTTCGAGTGTGAGTCCATCTCGTTTTTGATAGATGTCTTCTTTAGAAACGCGAAACCATTTGCGATTCAGTTCATTCGATTCGGTACGATTGGTTTCCATAGCGAAAGCTGCATCCAGTATCGGAAGTATAGATTCTAATTGTTTAGGATCATTGATAAAAAGCAATTTATGATGGCTTGGACCCATTAACATTTTTAAGTCTTCTATTTCTTCTTTAGTCATCAAATCTCCCGAATATATGGAACGGTTCATTCGGCGGTCAGGTACTCCAGAAAATAAAAAGTCATGCACACATTTTGATTTGGGAAAAATTTGAAATTTGGCAATAGGTGTGGACAAAAAAGTTTTTGGACTTGGTTTCCCTTTTGGAAAGTACACGATTTTGGTATCAAACATTAGTTTATCGGCTGTTAAGTGAGCAAGTTCTAAAAAACAACCCTGTGTGTGGAAAAATTGCCGGTTTAGGGAATCGATTTCTGGGAGTTGTTTTTCTCCGTCACCAAAAAGCAAAAATTCGGAGTCGGAAACCCGTTTGATTTTCCAAGGTTGGGAATTATGAGAATTGGGAGCAAGTAGGGCCGTCACAAGGATCTGGTCTAGCGGTTTGGTGAACCCCAAAGACTCCGCAAACCCAAGTGGGTCTTTTCTGTGTAGGGCGGAAGATTCGGCCCCGTAAGCATATAAATTCTTTTGTAATGTGGACAGGGAAACCAAGGCACCGGTGGCAAAACTGTTAATTAGAAATCTTTTTCTTGTGAGCTTCATTATTTTCCCATTTATGGTTCTAGACCTTAATTGGATAGGAGTCTAATCTAAAATGTCAACCAACTCTGAACCTTTTTCCATTGATATCGTATCCGATGTAGCTTGCCCTTGGTGTTATGTAGGAAAAAAGAAACTGGAGTTGGCTCTCCAAACTGTAGGAACTAAAATTGATCCACAAGTTCGATGGAGACCTTTCCAACTTTCACCAGAAATTCCAGAAGAAGGAATTGATTACAAAGAACACCTAACACAAAAATTTGGAAGTTTGGATAGATTGGATGGAGCTTGGCAACGTCTCACAGATATCGGAAAATCTGTTGGAATTCCTTTTCAGTTTGAAGCCATACCGAAAGCCACGAACACACTTATATTACATGCACTTGTAGCTGGACTTTCTACTTTAGAAGAACAAGCTAAGCTCGTGGATTTGTTTTTTTCTGCCAATTTTACAGAAGGAAAAGATCTTACTGACAAAGAAACCATTTGGAAAGTGGCAGAACCATTGTACAAAGACCGTGTTAAGTTTGATGCAATTTTTGCAGATCCAGAACTCAAAGAACATATCCGACAAGAAATAGCTTATTACCATCAAAATGGAATCAGTGGGGTTCCTTATTTTATCATCGGTGGAAAGTATGCTGTGAGTGGGGCACAAGACCCATCTGTTTTTGTGGAAGTGATTGAAACTGTTTTAAAAGAACGCGAGTCAGAAAAACAAAGTCAATAAATTAACGTTTCATCTTGACCCAACATTCAAGATTTTTAGATTGATTCTAATCGAATTCTATTTATGAAAAAAGTTATCCATTTCTTCGTCTACAAACCATTAGTTGCCAATTTGGTTTTTATCTTTTTGTTCCTTGCGGGGATGATTTCCGTTTTATCTATGAAACGAGAAGCGTTCCCTCGGGTAAACTTTCGCCAGGTACGTGTTCTTACGGTTTATCCTGGCGCAAGTCCTGTGGACGTAGAGAAAAAAGTTACCATTCCCATTGAAGAGAAATTACGTGAAGTAGAAGGATTGGATTCTGTTCGTTCCATCTCTCGTAACTCCGAATCCGATATCAGTATCAAAATCGATTTAGAACACAGTAATCCTGATGGTGTTGTGAACGATATCAGACGTGCTGTAGATCGTGTGACTAATTTACCTACGCAAGTCAAAGACAGACCTATTGTTACAGAACAAAAGAGTTCCAACTTTCCAGTGTTAGAGATTGCGATTCATGGTGCCATGAATGAAATGGAACTTCAGGAAATGGGTCGATTCATCGAAGATGAAATGCGCAAAGTTTCTGGTGTTTCTCGTGTGGATGCTTTTGGAAAACGAAAAGAAGAGTGGCGCATTCGTGTTGATCCTGAATTAAAGAAACGATACACACTTGGTTTTTCAGATATCATCAATGCCATTTCCAAAAGAAATATCAGTGTTCCTGCAGGTTCTTTTTTAAGACCGATCACTCAAGACATTCGAGTGACTGGTGAAATTAATGAAATCAACGATATTAAAAATATCCCCATTCGTTCGAATGAAACCGGAAATACGATTCTTTTATCGCAAGTTGCCAATGTAAAAGATACTTATGAAAGGCCACGTGTGATTGCTGTTGTGAATGGGGAACCGGCTTACGTCTTACAAATCATTAAAAAAGACAGTGCTGACATCATTCGTACAGTGGAAGCAGTTCAAGAACGAATTGATGAATTAAAAAAACAAATTCCAGCAAACATTCAATTTACGGAATTAAACAATGAAGGAGCACGTGCGATCAAAAGATTGGATGTTGTAATTACAAACTCACTTCAAGGTTTGTTTTTGGTTGTTGTTGTTCTAATCCTCTTTTTTAGTTTTAAAGATTCACTTTTAACAAGTTTATCTTTACCACTGACATTGTTTGCAACTACCATTGCATTTCCTATTTTTGATGTATCTTTCAACTTAGTATCAATGCTCGGGATTATCATTTCCCTGGGGATGTTAGTTGATAATAGTATTATCATTTCTGAAAACATCTACAAACATCGATCTAAAAAAGTTGATTCTAAAGAAGCAGCTGTTCTTGGTGCAAGTGAATTGTTTGTTCCTATCATTGGTTCTTACCTAACCACTGTTGCTGCATTTTTACCGATGGCATTTATGTCTGGAATTATGGGTAAATTCATTTGGCAGATTCCATTTATGGTGATCGTTGCTTTGACTTTATCTTTGTTTGAATCTTTTTTATTACTTCCTGTTCGTTATGCACAGTTCACATCTCACGAAGTCAAAAAACGTTCGAAACATCGCGAAAAGTTTCGTTCTGTTTTAGAAAATGGATTTGAATCTTTAAAGTCTGGATTCACAAATTTTATCACAAAGGTTGTGAATCGTCCTTTTCTCACACTAGGTTGTATTCTAATCGTGTTTTTATCTTCTTGCGGACTTGTCGGACTCATGAACTTCAATTTGTTTCCGAAGGAAGGAATTGATTATGTAATGGTTCGTGCGGAATTTCCTCCTGACTTTTCAGCTCAAGAAACCACCAAACAACTGCAATACTTTCAACCAATTTTGGATAAAATTCCAAAAGAAGAAGTACAAAGTATCATTTTAAAAGTTGGAATCCAACAAACGGATCCAACAGATCCATTAACTCGGATTGGGGAACAGTTGGGAATGGCACAGATCATTCTTGTTCCAGAAACAGAACGAAAACGAACTGCCCAGGAAATTTTTGGTGAATTAGAACCAGATTTAAAAAAACTTCCAGGTGCTGTTTCAGTTATGGTGGATTTGGTTGTGAACGGTCCACCAATTGGGGCTGCGGTGACTGTTGCAATCGAAGGACGCGATTATAAAACTTTGAAACAAATTTCGAATGAGATGCAAGGTTTTCTCAAAAAACAAGAAGGTGTGATCAATATCAATGATGATTACAAACCTGGTAGAGAAGAAATTCAAATTCGTATGAAAGACACTGCCTCTGCCATTACGGGAATTGATACTGAAGTTACTGCTTATTATGTGCGAACTGCGATGGAAGGGTTAGAGGCATCTAACTTGCGTAAGGGTAAAGATGAAGTCAAAATCGTAATCCAGAATGATGACCAGTTCCGTGATGGATTGGAAGACTTGGATTCTATTCAAATATCTAATAAATTTGGTCTCCTAACACCAATCACTGCGGTTACCACAAAAACTACCGTCCAAGGGATTGAAGCGTTGTATCATAATGATTATGAAAAAGCCATTACTGTCCTTGCTGACGTGGATGAAGCCAAAACAAGTTCTTCTATTGTGAATGCTAAAATCGTGGATGAGTTTGGAAACATTGGTAAAAAGTATCCTGGTTATAAAATCAAATTTCGAGGAGAACAAGAAGAAACTGCCAAGTCTATGGTTTCACTTCTTACCGCTGGTGTTCTGGCATTCTTTGGAATTTTTGCCATCCTTGCGATCATCTTCAATAGTATCAAAAAACCAATTCTGATTTTGTTATCGATTCCTTTAGGATTTGTTGGGGTTGTATTTGGGTTTTTGATTTCAGGAAAGGCTTTAAGTTTTCTTGCTATGATCGGGATCATTGGTCTTGCGGGAGTGATCGTGAACGCTTCCATTGTACTTGTGGATACCATCGAAGAATTTCAAGCAAAGGGAGAAGGTTTGTATAATTCTCTCATTACCGCATCAGCAGAAAGATTCCGACCGATTTTGGTAACAACACTCACCACCATGGCCGGAATGATTCCTACAGCTTATGCGATCGGTGGATCGGATCCTCTTCTCATTCCTATGACACTTTCTTTGGCATGGGGACTTGGATTTGGAACCTTTGGATCACTCATCTTTATCCCTGCAAGTTTCTCTGCTTATTACAAACTAAAAAAACGAACGTAAGTTAGTTGTATTAGTAATGATTGAGAACATCTTCGGCAAACCCGAGGATGTTCTCAAGTTTCAATTTTTTCCCATTGTCTAAAACCACGGTTCCGTTAAAAGTTCCAAACACTTGGTGTTGGACTGTTTTAATGATTAAAAAATTCATATAAGAATTTCTATCGACAATTGGCGTAAAATCTAATTCCAAACGATTGTTATTGGAAGTAAATTTCCATGGAGCCATGTAGTTTTTGGTATCGATGATAAAATCCACTTCCTCTAGTTTATGAATTTTACCATCATAAAGAATGATATTTTCAGAAGCAGGACTTCGGTCTGTAAATCCATATCCTAAATTGAGACCAAATGGTTTCCCATCCACCCAAGCAGAGACGGAACTCCAATACCATCTGTTTTTATAAGTCCAAACACCACGCCCCCAATCTAGAGCCCCAAAGTCTTTTTTGGAATCAAATTGATAAGTGGTATTTCCAACAGACACTTGGCCCGAAGCAGGCATACAATTGATTTTAGTATTATAATAGAATGCTTTTCTGTTTTCTTTCCAAGAGGTTGCGATATTCATCGAATCCATTTTGGGTTCGGTAAGTTCAATTTTTCCCTGGATACCTTTGTGACCATCGGGTGCATCAAAAGATTTGGATTCAAATTCTAAAATTCGTTTTCCGTTTATGACTTCAAATCGAATTCGTAATTTTTTATCTTCAAACTGAACGAGTCCACTGCTATTAACACGAGGGAATCCAGTAGATCCCAAAGGTAAAACAGAGAGAGTATCAATTTGTTTGAATGTTCCATGTTTGAAATCTAAAAAACAAATTGCAAATAGTCCCGCATAACCTAAATCAGATGCCGTTATTGTGATTCCAAATTCTTTTGTAGGCGACAAAATAGAGTAATAATCCCATTCCTTGATTTTTAATGCGGAGGCGGCGATACTTTCACGGTTATAAGTCCAAAAAGGAGACCTAGCCCAACCTTCTTCCGTAAGGGTTCCATCAGTTTTTAGTAAAGGGATTTGTTTTTTAATCTCAGGCATAAACTGATTCAAAAGGATTCATCACTTTCGGCGAGAAGTTTTTATTAGAATCACTAAGAGCGAATTGACAGGAAATGAATTCCATTGCAGACTCGGTTTCGCTTACGCACCGCAAATAAGGAAAAACGAACCATGAGTCAATCCATTCCAAAAGAACAAAATTATGATTATGACTTTATTATAGTAGGGTCTGGTTTTGGAGGATCTGTTTCTGCTTACAGGTTATCTCAAAAAGGTTATAAGGTTTTAGTAATTGAATCAGGAAAAAGATGGAAATCAACCGACTTCCCAAAAACCAATTGGAGTCTTCGTAAATACTTATGGATGCCAAAGTTAGGTTTTTACGGAATCCAAAGGATCAATTTACTGAATGATTTTTTACTCGTGAGTGGGGCAGGTGTGGGTGGAGGTTCATTAGTTTATGCTTGTACGTTATATGTTCCTTCAGCGAAAGTTTTAAACTCTCCTTTGTATTCTAAAATGGGTGGGGAAAAATCATTATTACCATATTATGATGTTGCAAAGCATATGCTTGGTGTAACGGAGAACCCACAACTTTGGGAACCGGATCAAATTTTGTTAGAAACTGCCAAAACCTTTGGTAAAGAAGATACTTTCCGAAGAACGCCTGTGGGAATTTATTTTGGAAACAAAAAAGATCTCAAGGATCCTTTTTTTGGAGGGGACGGCCCTGATCGAGATCCTTGTAATTTTTGTGGTGGTTGTATGGTGGGTTGTCGTCATAACGCGAAAAACACTCTCGACAAAAACTATTTGTATTTAGCAGAAAAGTTGGGAGCTGTTATACTTCCAGAAACTAAAGTCACTTCTCTCATTCCTCTGAATGAAAAAGGAATTCCTGACCCAGAAGCCAGTGGTGAGTTCGGATATGAATTAGAATCAAACAGTACAACAGGTTGGTTTGGTTATCCGAAAAGAAAGTTTCGATCCAAACAAGTAGTTCTTTCTGCTGGAGTGATGGGAACAGTTGGACTTCTACTTAAAATGCAATTTGAAAACAAAATGATTCGTTTATCAGAAAAGTTAGGTGATACAGTTCGTACCAATAGCGAAACCGTATTACCGGTAACAGTTCCTGCAAGTAAGGGTGTTGATTATTCACGAGGGATTGCCATTACATCTTCTGTCCATCCCGATGAAAATACTCATATCGAACCTGTTAGGTATTCCAAAGGTTCAGATTTTTTTGCTCTCCTTGCCAGTGTGATGACCGATGGGGGAGGGAAGTTTCCTCGACCTCTTAAATTTTTTTGGACGATGCTTCGCCATCCAATTTATTTTTTAAAAGCCCATAACCCAGTTGGGTTTGCAAAAAACTCTATCATCTTACTTGTGATGCAAACTGTTGATAATAGCGTACGACTTGTTCGTAAAAGACGAATCATTTGGCCTTTCCAAAGAACTATCACATCGGCTCTTTCCACTGGTGAACCCACACCAACTTATATTCCGATTGCCAATGCCTTTACAAGGAAACTTGCAGAGATTGTCGGTGGGATTCCTCGCAGTTCTTTCAATGACACTTTACTCAGTGCCCCTTTGACAGGCCATATCATGGGTGGTTGTATTGTCGCTGACACACCGGAAAGGGGTGTGATCGATATGGAAAACAAAGTTTTTGGATACGAGAACCTACGTGTTTGTGACGCGTCCATGCTTACAGTAAACTTAGGTGTGAATCCTAGTTTGACCATTACAGCGCTTTCGGAACGAGCCATGAGTTTTGTTCCTACCAAGGATAAAACAGCGATCCAATTTTTATCTTTTGAAACCAAAAAAGGTTTTGATAAAATCCTTGGTTCGATTCCGAAAAATCCTTCCGTTAAAAAATCGACTTCTGTGAGGAAACGTTTATCATTACCTAAATGAGTTTGATAGACATAGCCAAATCAGGTAACATCGAGGAATGGGATGCCGCGATCAGTGCCGGATCCGATCCGAATGAATTAGATTCTTATGGAACGAATGCTCTCTCCTGGATGTTAAAGATGGAGAGTGCGGAGCTCTTTCGTCACGCCATCCAAAAAGGGGCCGATCCTTCTTCTCCTTATCGCATTCCTGGCAACGTCATCTTTGATGTAATCAACCAAAACAAAGAATCCTTTCTACAAATTTTAGTGGATACAGTTTCTGTTTGGAAAAATTCAAATCATCTTCTCACCAGAGATAAAAACGGGAACACCATCTTTCATTTGGCAGTTCTTGAGTCAGCAGAATCTCTTTGGGATGTATTATTCAATTCCTTATCGGATGAGATAGTTTCTTTGCGAAATGAAGAAGGTCGCTCTGTATTTTTAGAAGCAATCATCGAAGACCGAATTGAGATCGTCACCAAACTTTTGTCAAAGTTTCCAGATATCGATCAACAAATAGATCGTGAAGGAAAAACAGCACTCCATTTGGTTGCTGAAAGAAACTTACATGAGTTATGTTCGTTTCTTTTGGAAGGAGAAAAAGTTTCATTAGAAACAAAAGATAATTTCGGAAATACGGCTTTGTTTTTATCTGCTTCCGCCGATGCTGTTGAATGTATGACTGACCTTCTTCATGCCGGTGCCAATCCTTTTGTGTGGGGCGAAAATGAGGAATCAATCACGAGGTTACTTGACCGTGAAAAGTTTGGTCATTCGTTCAAAACTTGGAAAGACTTTGTGATCCAAAAAGCAATCCTCGGCGCGGGGTATGTACGCCGAGAAGAAATGATCGAATTTCTTCGAAAAGAAAAACCTCTCAAACCAGAAGAGTTAACCAAAGCTAAGTTAGTTGATCTGATCTGATTTTATTTCTTTTGATTAGACCAGGTTTTGTTACTTTTGCGGAGTGGAATCATCTCCTAAAAATTTTGGCCCATAGTTTCCTTCCCTGTCCGTATAGGATCTTTCCGATTTAGGACTTTCAAACGAATAATGTTGTTCAATATTCGTTTTGAAAGGAGCATTCTCCGGAGATTCGCCGTATTGGTGTAACTCTCTAATTCTTAAATCGGATCTGGGATGTTTTCCAAGTCTTCCTTGGAACTGAAAGAAAGAGGATAATTTTGGATCTACCTTATGGTGGCCGTCAGGATCTTTGTCTGCTGGTTGGCCTATCCATCCTGGTTCTTCCCAAGAAACGAGCCTTTCAATTCTTGCTTTGATCATTTTACGTGCATCTACATAACGGGTTGGTTCGGGGAGGTCCTTACATTCACAATCATCCAATGTTGCTGTTTTGTCCGTGATTCCTGATCCAATTTTAACATTGGTTAAATCTTTTTCTGACAAATCTTTAGGAATGATGAGAATCGAATTTTCCGGATCAAAACTAGGAAATACATCCCAAGGATCAGAAATATAATTAAAGAGTGCATTCCCTGCATGGAGTTTGACCGTATAACCACCATAAGCTGATGTTGGGTTCCCGCCATCGGAGCCCATATTCCCTTTGGCCACATAAAGGATCGGATGGTTTTTTAAGGAGTTGATATTTCGAAAATCAGTATCGAGAAGGATATGATCATGACCCGTGAGTAAAATTCGTTTTGGTTTTCCATCTTTTGAAACCAGCAAAGCATAGGATTCTAAGTCACCTTGGTGGATATTCCCGAACTTAGTTGGCCCTTCGTTCCAATCATACCAAATCCAATACGAAATAACCATATCTCCATTTCCTATTTCATACCAGTAGTTTCCATTATCTCTAAATCCAGGTAAGGCTTCCTTTCCAGTTCCCGATACAGTGGAATTGGCATAACGTACATGATAGTACAAATGGGTTTGTTTTTCTGTTTCTCTAAGGTCAGGAAATTCTACATAGTTCCAAGTAGTTTGGCCTGTGGTTTTACGACGGATGTCTTTATTGGGAAGAGTGTATTCTTTTGACTGAAAATAATTTGCATACTTTTCTATATTCGTCGGTAAGTATTTTTTATCTTTGTGAAAGACAAGGATGGGAGCAAATTTTGATGCTAACTCCTCTTGTTTTCGATTTGGGATTAGGTTCTCTTGACTTACAAAAGTAAACTCATGAGTTATGTTTGGATTTTTAGAAAACGAATCTGTATTTTGAATCCAAAATGGATTATGACCTGGTGAATATTTTCCGTAAACTTTTTCTATTCCTTCTAAGCTAATGGAAAGATGAGTCCACTGGTTTGGTGTAACCTCTTGAAAGCCTATTTGATCCGTAGATGACTGAATTTTTTTTGCGTTCTTATGCGATAGGATGGCAACGGGAGTATAACAGTCTTTAGCACTTGTATTTGGACAAAAATAGAATTTTAAGCGATAAGAAATGCTTTCCCCTTTCAACTCTTTGGGAATGGATTTGAGTTTGAATTGGAAACTTACGGATATTGGTTTCGTAATTTCCGTATCTTTCCTTTCAGAACTAGAACAGGAAATGATTAAAAGAAGGATTACGGCTAACGAAAGATTGGTTGTCATTTTAGTGATGGGTTTCATTTGTTTTTTAGGGCATAAAAAAACCCCTGTAACCAGGGGTTCCTTGCTTTAGAAAGACTTAGATTATTCTGCGTCTTTTTTTGCTTTTTTCTCTTTTTTGGCTTTCTTAGCTTTTTTACCTTTTTTCTCGCCATGTTTATGATTTTTTTTCTCTTTTTTCTCACCGTCTTTATTATTGATTTTTTCTTTTTTAGGTTTAACGGTTTCGGAAGCCTCTTCAGTTTGCATTGTAGGCTCTTCGTCTGCTTCTGTTTGAGCAAAAACACCAAAAGTGCTGAAAGAGAAAATAGAGAGAATCACAAGAATTTTTTTCATTTTTTACCTCGTATGGAATGTGCACCAATTAGATACTATTTCGATGAATAGACAATCGTAAATTTTAGGATTTTTGTGAATTATTTACCAACGCAAAATTTGCTAAAAATTCTACCGAGGATTTCTTCATTATCCACATGTCCATTGACTTCGCCAATTTCTTTGAGAGAAGTGTTGATTTCCTGAATATAAATTTCTGCAGGTGCGTTATCTTCCATCAGCCGAATGGCTTCGGATAAACTAGATTCTATTTTTTGAATATGATATCTTTGTCGGTCTTCTAATAAAACCACATCTTCCGAGTTATCTTGGGAGGTGAGTTTTGTTTTCAAAAGTTCTAATAAATGAGGAATCCCGATTTTTGTTTTACAAGAGATCTCTGTAATTTCCAATTCGAATTCATTTTGTAACTCATCTAATTGGTTTCTGTTCCAATCTTTGTTTTGATCATCGATTTTGTTCGCAACAAGGATGGCACCACGAAGTCTTTCTTTATGTTTTTCTAAAAACAAAGTTTTATCGAATGGAATTGAGGTGTCGATGAGAAGCAATTTTACATTGGCACTATCGGCTTCGCGTTTACTTCGTTCGATTCCCATTTGTTCTATGTTATCTGATGTATCTCGAATGCCTGCAGTGTCCACGAGTCGAATCGGAATTCCATCCAAACTCAATTCCTCAGCGATATAATCTCTGGTAGTGCCGGGAATGTCAGAGATTATCGAACGATCTTTTCCAATGAGTAAATTCATCAGGCTCGACTTACCTGTATTTGGCTCTCCAAATAAAACAACAGTGGATTGTAAAATTAATGTTTCTGCACGTTCCGAATCTTTGATGAGTTTAGAACAAAGATTTTTTAGAGAAATCATTCGATTTTTCCTTTCTTCCAAACTTTCGAAGGTTAAGTCTTCCGTAGAAAAATCAATTTCTGCTTCGCATTCTGCTTTGAGTGAAATCAAATCACTTCGGATTTTAGAACTTAACTTTGTAATTTCGCCAAATACATTTTTTTGGGCTAACTCTAATTCATATCGAGAGCGAGCTTCAATGAGTCGACCAATCGCTTCTGCACCGGATAAATTGATTTTTCCATTTAAATAAGCTCTTTTTGTAAACTCACCCTTTTGCGCAGGTCTTGCTCCTTTTTCAAAAAGGATTTGTAAGGCACGTTTGAGAAGGATTGGATTTCCATGTAAGTGGAACTCGGCTAAATCTTCACCTGTATATGAGTTAGGTGCCGGAAAGTAAAAAAATACAATTTGGTCTAATGGTTTTTCTGAATCTATAAAATCACAGAAGATGGCAGTGCGTTTTTGGTTTGAGATGAATTCTTCGGTGAGAGGAGATCCGTTTTTTTGGAGAACGGCAAGGGCAATTGGCAATACGGCAGAGCCCGATACCCGAAGGATGCCAATCGCTCCGGGCCCTGAGGCTGTGGACAATGCCGCAATGGTATCAATCAAGATCTTCTTGGTCTACTCCGTCAGCAAAGTCTTCCACTGGAAGGCCTTTTTTAGTTGGATCTTCCAAATCTTTATATTTATGTTTTTCTTTTGCTGAGATGACACGAACTCGTTTGAAAGTTCCGTTTCCTTCTGATCTTGTGAACACTCTTTCGTCTTCTTGGATTGCCATGTGAACAATTCTTCTTTCAAAAGGATTCATTGGATCGAGTAGTTTTGATCTACCCGATTTGATGACAGATGCAGCAATTGATTTTGCCAATCGAATGAGAGATAACTCGCGTTTGTCACGATACGATTCAATATCCAAAACGATTTTTCGGTTATGACGAATTTTTGGATCGACCATTAGGTTGAGAAGGAATTGAAGTGAATCTAATGTGCCGCCTCTTTTTCCAATAATGAGTCCAGATTCTTTACTAGTAAGTTCGACATAGATTTTTCCATCTACATCACCCATTCCAACCACTTCGGCAGGGATCCCCATTTTTTTCAAAATAGTAATGATCACTCCATGAATGATTTTTTCGGATGGGATGTCGTTGTTCGCAACAAACGCACGTACGACGGCTGGTTTTTTTTGTGTGATTCCTAAAAATCCGGATTTTCCGGAATCAACTACTTCGAATCGTAAATCGCCTGGTTGGAGGCGAAGTGTTTCGAGTGAATATTCTTCTGCCTCACTTTTAGTTTTTCCTTCGGCTTCGAAAATGTAATTATTCATCTGTGATCTTCCTTGTTAAACAATGATTTCATTTTTTCTTTTTGTTCTGGTTTCTAAAACCCGGTCTTGCAACCGCTGAAGCGTTGTTTGCTGGTTCTGGCCCATTATTTTTTGGTTTTTTATCTTCCGATTTACCAAACTTGTTCGTATACAATTGTTGTGCGATGGACAGAATGTTTTGCATTGTCCAATACATTGTCACACCAGCAGGCATAGACCAAAAGAAGTATAACATGATTACAGGCATCATGTACATCATCATCTTTTGGTTAGGATCTGAGGAAACAGTTGTCATTCGAGACTGAACAACTTGTGTAGCCACCATAATGAGTGGAAGGATATTGATCGCAAGGGCACCAATAAAAGCTAACTTTGGAGTTGTATAAACAGTGTCCGGTTCACTTAAATCGGTGATCCATAAAAATGGAGAATTCCAAAGATCCACTGTATCAGAGAAAGCAGTATACAATGCGATAAAGATAGGAATTTGGATGAGCATCGGAAGGCAACCAGCCATTGGATTGGTTCCGTTCTTTTTGTATAACTCTACCGTTTTTTCTTGTTTGAGTTTTGGATCATCTGCGTATTTTTCATTGATGAGTTTGATTTGTGGAGATAATTCCTGCATCTTCTTCATCGATTCCGCTTGTTTTTTGTTCAGCGGATAAAATGCTAATTTGAAAAGTATGGCAAAAATAACAATCGCCCAACCGTAGTTAGGAATGACGAGATAAATCTTTTTTAGAATCCAAACAATTCCGTTACGAAGAGGAGTTGTAATCCCTTGGTTGAAAGATTTGTCGAGAGAATCACTAAGGCCTGCAAATACAGAGTCTTTGTTGATTTTTGGATCAAGTTTGCTGTCACGGAAAGCGGTTCCATCAAGTTCTCTTACGCCAACATAAGCAGCATAATCTAAGTTAACTTCTTCGCCAGGCCCAAGTTTCCAATTGTCATAAACAAGAAGAACTCCTGTTTCGTTTCCTTTGCGATTATCAAGAAGAACTCCTGCTGGTTTGTCATCCAATGGATCGATAACTCCAATGAAGTAACGGCTACCTGTTCCCACAAAGTCTACTTTTTCGTTAGAGCCTTTTTTGATCTCGTAACGAGTGTCTTTTCCATCATTTGAACCAAAAAAGTTATCAAAAAAACCTTGTGTAGTTGTTCCGTCTACGTGGTCTTTAAAACTTCCATCTAAATAGTAATAACGGAAGTAGTGAGCATTGTCACGATCATTAAAATCTTCTTTTTTCTTAAGTACTGGACCAAGGGAACTAAAGGATCTAAAATAAACATCAGATTTTGATGAAGAAATATTGATGGTTTCGTTTGATCTATTTTTAAGTGTTAAATGAAATTTAAAATAATTTTCAGAAGGGAAAAATTGAAATTTCTTTTGGATTGTAAATTTTCCATCTAACGAAGGTGCTTCGAAGATTATAGTTTTTGTTTCAGCGTTGTAACTGGAACTAAAGTTTACTAAGTTGTATGCTGAAAAAGGAATTGTGTCTTTGTCTTCAATGATGTTGAAGTCAAAACCTTGGCCTCTCGAGAGTTCCACTGCTTTTTCAGTTTGTCCATCAAATTCAATTTGAAACTTAGGATCTTTTGCGACGGCAAATTCGGAACCATCTGGTTCTTTATGATCTTTGATATAATATTCAGTGATCCTTCCACCTAAACTAGAAAAACGAACTAAAAAAGAATCTGTTTTTAAAGCAAAGGTTTTTACATCTTCTGGTTTTACCGGATTTAACTTTGTTGTTTCAGTTGTTGGTTTTTTTAATTCTGCTTTCGGATCTGTAGTAGTTCCGTTCGTTTTCTCTTTTTCAGAGACTTCCTTGTTGGAAACTTCGTCAACGGTTTTGGGTTTCGGTGTTTGTGGTGGAAAGAAGAAGTAGTTAATCCCCATCCATACTGCTAAACTGATGAATAGCGCTAGGAATAAACGACTTTGTCTGTTAGTGGAATCATTTTGCATAAGTTAACTCTTGTTAAAGGATTTCGGTAATGGGTCATGCCCACCTTCGTGATAAGGGTGGCATTTAGAAATTCGAACAACACTTAGACAGAACGCTATATACCATGGATAGGTTTCAAACGCTTGTTTGGCGTATTCAGAACAACTGGGGGTAAACCGGCAAGCCGGAGGCAATAGTGGGGACAGCAGTTTTTTGTAGAGGTAAATAAGAACCAAAAACAGCCGATTCATGGGAATTGTTTTAGAGCCGAAAGGAACAAAACCTCTCGGTCTTCCTTAGATAACTTCGCAAATTCTTTCTGAACGAGTAGGGCACAATCGTATCCTACTGGTATTAAAGAAAGATGGTTCCGAACCAGTTCTCTGAGAATTCGTTTAGAACGGTTTCGTGCAACGGCTGTTTTGTGAGTTTTATCGGGACAAAATAAAAAACTGGCAAACGGAAGGCCGTTTTTTCGAACAAGCCATCGCATCGGTGGCCTGCCCATTTTACGATTCTGACGAAAGAGTTCCTGGATCCTGGTTTGGTCGCGAAGGGTCTCCGCAGGAAGCTCCTAAATTAGAACTTTCTCCCGATTTTTTCGTCGGAAACAGTCAATTTAGCACGTCCTTTTCTTCTTCTGTTGGCTATCACATTTCTTCCGCCTGGGGTAGCCATTCTGGCTCGGAATCCGTGAGTTCTCACGCGTTTAATTTTACTCGGTTGGAATGTACGTTTCATGAAACACCTAATTAATCTATATATGATCGCAAAAATATGAGGTCTTTTGAAAGGTTTTTGGTACCCCCATGGAAGTCAAGGGGAATTGGGAAAAATGATTGGACAGCGACTTTCTTATGAGACATAAGGCAAAAACATTCAGTTTTAGGTGAGGGACTTAGTTTTTCCACTTCCTTACCTTGGTGGTTGGCTCGTTCTTGGGCTTATCATGGGAACTGGGTTTGTTTGCCACCTTCTTTGGAAATCGAGTTACCTTTTACAGCGACTTTCGTTCGATAGTGAGTTTCTTTATAGTATCGCTTTCTTTGGAAACCGAGTTACCTTTTCCCATCACTTTCTAAGGAAAATCGGAAACTCTCTTTCCTGAATTTCTCGCTCTCCGTTTCCATTCTTTTAAAGGTATTCAAAATCTTGGTGCCAAACGAAACCATACTCTATGTGCAAAGGTAACCAGCTGAAAAAAGAAAGTGACTTACCTTTTCGCCTGATGTTCAAAATTACCTCGGTTTCCTTTGTGATCGGTTTCCTTTCGACTATGGCTTTACTTGCCGAGCCAACAAAAGATCCAAATCTAGAGTTTGCTTTCAAAGAGTCCATCCAACATTTTAAGCGGATGCCAAAAGATACCAAATTACGTTTTGGGGATGAGGAATATACAAATGAAGAGATTCTTCATTCTTTAGAAAATCTCCAAACGGTAATCCGAGATACACCCTCTCACAAAATTCAAAATGAAATCAAAAAACAATTTTTATTCATTGAATTGAGCCCTTCTGATGGTCCTCCCACTATAACAGGATATTATGAAGTACGAATTAATGGAAAAAGTAAACCAGAAGGAGAATATCAATACCCTGCATTGTCTCCGCCAAAATCTGATCAAACGATGTCCGAAAATCCAAAATTCTTTCTTAGGGAAAAGTGGAATCAAAGGTCTGTTTGGGAAAAATATTCCAAACCAATTGTTTTTTTGCGTTTGACAGACTTACATTTAGCTCAGTTGGAAGGATCCGCATTTGTTGAAACAGAAACAAAAGAAAAATTTCGAATCAATTATGCAGCCGACAATGATCAGAATTATATTAGTCCTTCTGTTCACCTACAAGGAATTTGCCCCAGTTTAAAACCATACCATCTTTCAAATTGCATTCAATCCAAACCTAAAGAAGTTACTGAAGCCATTTTAATGAATCCAAGATATATATTTTTTGAAAAAGAATCTTTGCCAAAAACACAACTAAATGAAAGTTTCTTTGGACCATTGGGTAGTGCTGGAATTCGATTGGTCTCATTTCGATCCGTTGCTATGGACAAACAAATTCCGTTAGGATTACCCATATTACTTTCCTTTTCATCGAGAGGAGAAGTAATAAACAATCGGTTGGTGTTTGTTCATGATAGAGGCAATGCAATTACTGGTGCGGGTCGTTTGGATTATTATTTGGGAAGTGGTGATGGTGTGGAAGAAATGGCAAACAATTTGTTAACCAAAGGAAAAGTAACTTTGTTACTTCCCAAAAAGGAGAAAACTAGAAATAAATAAGTCTCTTCTATTACTAGATAATTCAAATGGTTTAAAAATGAATTAAATAGTCATAAAATAATTTTGAAGAACATCATCTGAGGTTTTAGAGCCTTCGCGATATTTGAGAACTTTTACTTTTCATTTTTTATTCCTTGAAAGAAAATCACAAAAAGAGTTTCGATTTCTTGGTTTGGATCCAAGGGAAACTTTGGTGCTAATACAAATTTTGTAATCAAAAAACTAGCACCCAAACTAAAAGAGGCTCTAACAATTTGCTCTGCATCTAAATCCTTTCTGATATCACCCATTTCTTGAAAGTATTGGATGGCTTTTACGGAAGTATCATATAGGTTTATTTTCCAAAGATTACCAAAGATCTCGGAAAATTCTTTGGAGAAAAGAAGGGCACCAAGAAGTAGTTTTAATTTTTTGGGTTCTTGTGCTACGGCATCATACCTTGCTTTTAAAATTGAAATGTACCAATCTTTGAAATTTGGTTTCAGCGATTCTAGTCTTTCTTTTAGATCGGACATATGACCAGGTACAATCGTTGAAAGAAGTAATCCCGATAAAACCCGTCTGTATAAATCATTTTTTGAAGGAAAGTATTTAAAGAGTGTACGTTCTGTAACGCCAGCTCTTTTCGCTAACTCTGCTGTTGTGGCGCCGGTAAATCCTAATTCAGCAAATACATCCTCAGCCGCTTTTACTATGTCTTTTTCCTTTTCCGACTCTGGATTTTGATAAGCATTAAATTCATTTTGTAGTAATTTTAAGGTCAGTTTCATGGGTTCACCCGAGTCCGTTTGGAATCATTTTTTATACATGGGTAATTTTTTCGATTGATTTTTTGTATAGTATTTACTTTACATTGAAATAACTAGGTATAGTGATTACTGTACAAGGAGAGTCGAAATGAAAAAAGTCAAGTTGGGTTTACTACCAAAGTTAGAAATTCAATGGAATCGTAAGTCCGTGGAATCCGCGGAATCAGGAAGGGAGATACTTGCGGATGGACGGGTCAAATATTGGATTCGCCATGATACAATCAGAGGCGTACATCCAAAAATGTTGGTTTGGTGGTTCCAACATTTGGAAGGGGAAATCGAATATGAAGGAAAGATTTACAATCGTTATCATGTATGGCATCCAGAAGATCATGTCCATGTCAGTTATGAAAAACGAAAACCTGATGGCAGTGTGGGACCAGGGGCGGAACTTCGAATTGTAGAATACTTAGGTAGGAATAAGAGTTATTTAGTAAATGTAGTGAGTCCTATCGAAAAATTAGATGAAGAAGGTTTCGTTCATAATCCAAAACTTTATGGGTTTTTGCCTATAGCAAGAATGGAATATAGTTTTAAGGACAGTAACGAAGGAACTCGTTATGAAAATTGTTTGATTGTTGGATGGAAGGGACTGAGTTTTAAGTTGATACGACCATTCTTTGAGTTTTTGTTTTTTGACAAACAACACGGTTTTTTTTGGATCAAACATAACATTGAAGAGGTGGGTCAGTTCGAAAGATTTTTGCCAAATCTTTATAGGAAAGAAAATGAAAATTTACGGTGACAAAAAATCAGGAAATAGTTATAAACTTTTACTTGTAACTTCGTTCTTAGAAATTCCTTATGAATGGTTAGATGTTGATATCAAAAAAGGAGAAACCAAAACCGATTCATTTTTAAAAATGAATCCAAATGGAAAAATTCCCGTTTTGATTTGGAACGATGGAAGGATTTTATCTGAGTCCAATGCCATTCTAAATTTTTTAGCGGAAGGAAGTCATCTGCTTCCCAAAGATAACTTTGAAAGAGCTAAAGTGTTACAATGGCAGTTTTTTGAACAGTACAGTCATGAACCATACATTGCAGTAGCAAGATTTATCAGCCATTATTTGGGAATTCCTGAGGAGAGGCGTGCCGAATACGAATCAAAACAAGTGGGTGGTCATAAAGCCTTACAAGTTATGGAAACACAGCTAACAAAAACTAAATTTCTGGTAGGAGATTTTATAACTACCGCAGATATATCTTTGTTTGCTTACACTCATGTTGCTCATGAAGGTGGATTTGATTTATCGTTATATCCAAAAATCTTAGATTGGATCAAACAAATCCAATCTTTAGATAAATTCAGACCAATGAATTCAGTCTGAATGAAGTTTACATTGTTCGACGTCAGTTTCTAATTCGATAGTAGTGTGAATAATTTCAAACTCCAAGGCAATTTCTCTAATCTTTTCTTTAATATTTTGAAATTCATTTAGTTTGACTGATTTGTCTATGAGTACATGTAAAGAAGCTACATGATGACTTCCATCTAAACTCCAGATTTTGATATCGTGAACCGACTGAATTCCTTTGATTTTTTCCCAATGTTCGATAAGGTCAGTACGATCAACAGATTCTGGAACTGCTTGTAACATCACAATCATTACTTGTTTGATATTACCGTAAGCATTCCATAAAATCCATAAAGCAATAAGCAGAGATAATAATGGATCAAACCAAGGAAACTTAAAGTACATCATAACAACGCTGCCAATAAGAACTGCAACCCATCCAAGTATATCTTCTAAAAAATGAAGGAACACTGCTTTCTCGGATAATGATTTGCCATGGTTGAGTCGAATCATAGCAACACCATTAACAACAACACCAATGATGGCGAGTATAAACATAACATCTGCTTTAGTTTCTTCTGGAGTGATGAATCTTTTTATAGATTCGATGATCATAAATATGGATCCAACAGAAAGGATTACTGAAATGATGAGTGCACCAAGTATGGAGAAACGTTTGTATCCATAGTCAAATAAATTGTCTTTAGGTTTTGTTGAAACTTTTTGTAGATACCAAACGAGAGCCAATGACAATGCATCGCCAAAATCATGGAAGGCGTCGGAAATGATGGCAATACTATTGGAAAAAATTCCTCCAACCAATTCTATAAGAGAAAAACTTAAGTTAAGTGCAAAAGCCCAGGCTAAATTTTTAGAAGTGGAAGTTGTATGAAGATGGTTATGATCGTGCACGTGGTGGTCGTGTTTAGAATGATTATGACCTTGTCCCATACAGGATATATTTTTAGATTTGATTTTTCTCTGCAACTAAGAAAGAGAAGGAAAATAGATGTTAATTGGAAATTCGAATTTGTTAATCAAACAGTATTTCTGGTCTTGAATATAGATAACCTTGGACTACATGGCAAGAGGTTTGTTTTAAACGAAGGATTTGTTCTTCGTTTTCAATTCCTTCTGCAATTGTTTTTAATCCCAAAGAATCTGCTAAACGGCAAATCGATTCTAGTAGTGAAAAATTCCTATCAGAACTTGCAATATCATCTAAAAACGATTTATCAATTTTTAATTCATCAAATTGAATTTTCTGCATATAATGAAGTGATGAATACCCCTTTCCAAAATCATCCAGTGAAACAGAAATACCTTTGGATCTAAGTTCGGAAACAATTCTCTGTATGGTTTCAATTTCATCTAAAAACACATCCTCTGTGATTTCGAATATAATGTTTTTCGGTTCAATTTTTTGTTCCGTTAAACATTGAATGATATATTCATTGAAGTTTGGATATAAAAAGAAAATAGGTGAAATGTTAATCGAAATTTGGATGTCATTTCCAAAAGATTTTAGTAGTTTTGGGATGTGAGAAAGAACTTTCTCAAAAATACATTTTCCAAATGGAACAATTAACTCTGATTTTGTGATAATGGGGATGAACTCATCAGGAGGAACATTTCCAAATTCAGGTGCATTCCACCTGGCCAGAGCTTCGAGTCCAATTGTTTTTTTCGTAATGATATCAACTTTCTCTTGGTAAGCAATTTTAAAGTTTTTTTCGTTAATGGTTTTTTCTAAATATATTTTGAGTTTTTGTTCTCTTTCGATTTTTAATTCCATTCCAGGTTGAAACCAAACTAATTTTGGCAAAGTCTCTTCTCTTGCTACATTCATTGCTATAGAAAGTTTACGAATAACTTCATCAATATGGTTCGCGTCAATAGGGTATTGAATTCCCGATGCTCGGTATTGTAATCGATGACCTAAATTTTCTGGAGTGAGTAATTCGTTGTTGTTAAGATCAAATTTGATAATTGCATCTTCAATTTTTGTTTTAGATGAATTTTCGATCCAAAGAATGAATTGATCTCCTCCTAAACTTGCGACTAATAAATCTGGTTGTTCATCTGAATATAATTTTAACACGCAACCAGTTAATGCTAATATTTGATCACCAAATCCTATTCCATGAAGTGCATTGATTACTTTTAATCCTTTTAAATTGATTAAAAGTAAAAATGCCTCCTTAACACCTGAATGAATTCTGTTTTGAATCAACTTTTCAAAAAGATAACGATTTGGAAGATGAGTTAAGGAATCATAAAATGCAAGTTTATCGATATGTTTTTGAGATTTTAATATTTTGCTTCTCGATTCTTTGAGATAAACTATATTTTTAATTAACTTTGCTCTAAGCCTTTGGATTAAAAATCCACTTAGAATGGAAAAAATAACAAGACTAATGGATTTAAAATACCACTCTCTTGGACTATTGTTTCTCATTCCTAAGAATTCTGGAAATTGTATCCAGGAAAAATACACCATAACACCAAATATTCCAGGAAGCATGGAAATTAAGAGAGATGAAATTAAACTGATGATAGGTGGAAGAAAAACAAAAAAAGAAATAATGATGAATGCTAATGAGATTTCACCAGTTCCGAGTAGTCCACTTCGGATAAAAGATAAAACAGAAATAAAAACAGCGGTACCAATTAAACTAAAAACTCTGATGATCAGAGGGACTCTATTTTTTAATAGATATTCTAGATATAAAATGACTGCAATCGAGAGATCTACAAAAAAGAAAATATAATCAATTTCTCCTTGGTTTGTAAAAAATGGAACTACATGCAAAAAAGCTGCAATAATAAACAAAGTCGCTGCAATGAATATAAAACGACGAAGCAGGGGGGTTGTATCCTTCCTGAATTTCGTCCAATAGACATAGTTAGCTTTCTCTGTTACCATTTGATTATCATTAGACGACTTGAACTTACCTGAGAAAACTTTAAAAAAGCCTTTTCTTAATGATTGGTCAGGACTAAGTTATCCTCATTGTGACGAATACTAATGATTTACCGGCCAAGTCTCCCCAAGATTCTGCAGTAGAAACTAGACATCTTGTTCTTCCTAATGATGCTAACCATTACGGAACAGCATTCGGTGGAGCCATTATGAGTTGGATCGATTCGATTGCAGCTATGTCAGCACAAAGACATTCTGGTCACGAAGCTGTGACGGCAAGTATAGATCGAATTAACTTCATCACACCAATTCAAATCGGTGACCATGTGAATTTGAAAGCCATGGTAAATTACGTGGGAACTACTTCGATGGAAGTAGGGGTGCAAGTAAATCGAGAAAATCCATATACTGGAGAAATGGTTCGAGCCACAACCGCCTATCTATCGTTTGTTGCTTTGGACTCAAATAAAAAACCTTGTCCCGTTCCTCCCTTACGATTGGAATCGGAACTGGAAAAACGTAGATATGCAGAAGGAAAACTCCGAATTGAAATGGCAAAGGAATTTGCAGCTAGAATCAAAGTCGGAAGAAAATAGATTTAAAAATACCGTTCATACTCAGCGATTATGGTAGTCACTTCCACAGAAGGAACAAAATATTTTTCTCTAACTTTTAAATAGTCAGGATCAGCAAAAAAACGATCCTTTCTTTCCTTGTTTTTGAAAAAAATCAAAAAAACTCGATTGATAGGGTTTTCCGTTTCTGATTTTAATGTTTCCTCTATTCTAAAATCATAACGAAATCCACCTTCATACTTTTCTAAAATACTACCCATTGCCTTTCGGTATTCAGAATACAGTTGGTCATCTTTTACTTTTAAACCAACAATCGTTTCATAAGATAATAAATTTTTTTCCATATCGTTTGCCCTATTTAAAATTAAGCCATGTTTTGAATCATCTCAAAGTTGTTTTATGTACCAACCATCGTGGATATAATCTTTGATTTTTTGCGATTGTGTATGATAAAGAAAATGACCAATGCAGCCATTATAATCAAAAAAGGAATACTTACTAAATTGAGAGAAAGCCAACCAATTTTGTTTTCCAAATAACCTGCGCTATAGGTGGAAAGGATTGCAAAAGAATAAACGATTGTATCATTTACTGCTTGGATGCTGTTTTTTTCAGAAGGATGGTATTGTTCGACAAGTAGGTTTGTTCCACCTACATACATAAAATTCCAACCAATACCGAGTAAAATCAAGGCTGTTGCAAAGGGTAAAAAATCAGTTCCTTGAACTGCGGCAAAACTTTCCAGTGCCATCACAAAAATTCCCAAAAGAATCAAATAGGGTGCTGTCATTTTCCGCACCAATTGACCTGAGAAAAAAGAAGGAATGTACATTCCTAAAATATGCCATTGTAATACCAATGTAGATGCATGCATTTCGTGGCCATGTGATTTCATTGCCACTGGTAAAGCAGACATAAGCATTGCCATGATTCCAAAACTAAAGGCAGTTGCTAAAATGGAAACCCATAGTCCAAAATTTTGAATATGATAAGAGAACGGACGAATGGCGAATCTGGGCGAAGGTTCCGTTTGATGTTTCGTTATGTTTGAAGATTCTTTGTTAGGTGTTGGTAAAAACAGAATAAAGAAAAATTGCAAACATAAGTTAAAAATTAAAATTAGATAACATCCTAAATATAATGAATTTGGAAAAAGTTCTTTTCCATAGAGGCCTGCAAGTGGGCCGAGAAAAGCCGCAGGAATTCCTGCGATTAAAATCCAAGACAAGGCACTGGCTCTATCATGAGTAGGAACCGATTCCATGGCAACAAATCGTAAGTACTGGACAAAGGCTTGGTGAAATCCATATAACAAATGTGCAATGGAGAAAAGAATAAAAATTTTCTCGTACATAGCGTAAGATATAAGGGCAGCACCAAAAATTCCAATGACTGTTCCTGTAAGTAATCCAAATTTACTTCCTTTCCATTTCATGATTCTGGAAGCAGGAATTAAACCGAGCAGGGTTCCTAAAATCACAAAGGATATGGGTAAAGAAGCAGATTCAGGAGAGGGTGCTATGTTTTGCCCTGCCAACGCAGAGACTGCCATAATCATAACAGTTCCAATTTGAAAGACAGTTTGTGTGATCGAAAAAATTCCCAGAATTTGCAGTTTATCTATAATTTTTTTCATAAGGGAGACATGTTTTAGACAGTCGGAAATCGTATTTTGAAAACTTAGATTCCTAAGTTTGAAATGATTTCTTTCGCTTGGTTTACAAAATGGGTTTCTTCTTCTTTTTGAAAAGGAACAAAGATATTTTTTTCAAAACGAACAGAAAGATGGGCGTATTCGATACAACCTGCTACTGTTAATTCTGGTTTTGCCTTACCCGGAAAAATTTTGATATCCGAACCATTGGGAACCACAAGGGATCTTGGCGGGATTTTTTTTCCTCCGCGAATCATACAACCCGCAGCAATTTGGGAACCGTCACCTATTTCTGCATTATCTAAAACGACAGAACCAATTCCAACAAGAACTCCTCTCCCAATTTTACAACCATGTATCATTACATTATGGCCAACTAACGTCCATTCTCCGATCGAAATGGGGCTTGTGCTATCTGTATGCAATGTGGAATTGTCTTGAATATTGACATAACTTCCTAGTTTGATTGTGTTCATATCGGCTCGTACCACTGCACCTGGCCATAAAGATACGGAAGTTCCATATTCGATCATACCAAAGGCAGTTGCAGAAGGGTGGATGAACGGTTTAGTAAAAACAGGAATTTCTGAATAGGACATGATATCAAAATCAACTTAGACTTTGAATTTCGCAACCGATAAATGTAATATCGTCTTGTTTTACGTCTCCTTCAGTAAACGAAGCTAGTTCACTGAGTACTTTTGCCATTGTATGATCCAAACTCATCTTTAGGTTCTCTTTTAAAATATCATACAAACGCTCTTCTCCAAAGAGTTCTTTCTCTTCATTGAACTGTTCAAAGATTCCATCGGTAAAAAGGAAAATCCGATCCCCTTCTTCGATCTGGTGTTCGATGATTCTATACTGGGTATGGTCCATAAGCCCAATGATTTTTCCAGTTCTTGGAAGTAATTTGATATCATAAACTCTTTGGTGGATTTGGTCTGGGTGGCCGGCTGAGGCATAAAACAATAATTTGTTTTTAAGATCAATATCACAGACAGAACATGTGAAAATAGTTTGGATATTACTATATTTATTGATAAAGATTTGGTTCATATGAAAGACCAAATCATCTGGATGGTCATAAATCATTTTGAGTGATTCATATTCGGCTTTGATCGCCATGGTAATGAGAGCAGCTTGGATTCCATGCCCCGTGGCATCTGCTACAAAGATACGATAGTAATCAGGTTTTACTTGTGTTAAGTCATAAAAATCACCACCGACTTCTGACATCGATTGGTAATAGGAATGAAAGTGGATTCTGGGATCACTTGTTTTGATATCAGAGAACAAAGTTTTTTGGATTTTTTTAGCAACGTTTAAATCCTTTTTGATTAAGTTCAATGATTCATCCAAAGTTTTGGTTCGTTCTCTTACTTTTTCTTCAAGAGTGACAAGTGCTAAGGCTTGAGTATTGGCTTTTTCTTCTTTTAGTTCATTGATTTTATTGGCGAGAGCAAGTGATAAAATTCCCGCTTCCAAAGTGGAACCAATTTGATTTGCATAAATCGTAAATAGATTTACTGGCAAAACACCATTTTGCATCAAAGTATACATCAAAATTCCAAATAATAATGTAATCCAACCAAAAAGAAACAACCTTGCTTGTTTGTTTCCTGTACTATAATTGATTAAAGCAACAACAAGGACAGAAACTACAAATAACTGCGCAATGAGATTTCCTAAACGAACAGCAATGTTTATGGGCAAATAAGAATAAGGAATCAAAATATAAAACAAAACAATAATTTTTAAAGATTGAATGAGTCTATGAGACCAGGGATTTGATTCTCGTAGATTCAAAGTTTGTTGAGCAAAAGTCCAACCAGATACAGCTGAACAGGTAACAATGATGCTACCAATCCGATTGTGAATTTCTGGATGATCAAGAGTGATCACTTGGTTTAATATTCCATTCAAATACATCTGTAGGGCCAAATTAAAAAAAATGGATACGGAATAAGTGATGTATGCTTTTTCTTTTAAGATAAAATAAATGAATAAATTGTAAATTACCATAATGAATATGGTTCCGTAAAAAAATCCGAGAATTGTGTTTTCTAAATTTTCTTTTAAATAAAAAGTATCTTTGGAATAAAAACGAATCAAATAACTTACATTTGATGAAGATTTGGTTTCTAAAATTAATGTTTTGGTTTCATTTTCTTTCCAATCCAATTCGAAAGCGATGGATTTTGAAAACGCATCCCAGTGTGAATGTGCGATAAAATCACCACCTTCTTTTATGGGTTCAGGGTTTCCATCTTCATATACACGAACAAAATCTAAATGTGGATTTCCTAAATCGAGAATCAGTTTGTTTGCGGAAGTTTGGTTGGTTGCTTTGATTCTAAGGTATACATGATCCGATTGGAAACCCAAACTTAAGTTGTTTTTAAAGATAGGTGTCCAACGGAGTTTTTGAAAATTGACTTCAGTGGCAGAAGAGATTGCATAATCGATTTTTTGCGGAACAAAACTATCATCTGTGATGGACTTTTGAATTTCCAATCGGGAACATGATAGTGCCAAACCCGACAAAATGACTGTTAGGAGTGTCCGCATAAACTCGGATGATTTCCCGATAAAAATCGGGAGTTGTCAAAACAAATTTATCGTAAGTTATAGCCGTTCGCTTTTGCTGTTTCTACAAGTGAATCCGAAAGTTCTTTAAACCTTTCTTGGGTAAACGTTTTGTCATAGGACATAAGTTTAAAACGATAGGTAACAGATTTTTTTCCTTCACCTACTGTTTCACCTTTAAAGATGGTTTGAACAAATACTGATTCTAACTCTGGAATCTTCATCGTTTGTACTAAGTTTGCAAAAGACTCAGTCGAATCTTTTTCGTTCATCAGTAGAGAAAGATCCAATTGACCTTGTGGAAAGTTAGATGGTGGAACAAAATGCGAATTCCTTCCATACTTTTCCCAAACTTCCACTAACGTTTCCATATTGATTTTAGAAAGAATGGCTCTGCGTTTTAAATCATATTCATCCGCATAACGAGTGTGAAGGATTCCTAATTCCACGATTTCTGTTTCATCATAAGAAAGAACAAGTCCGGCGTTAGGATGGAAGTAATTTCTATTGGTTTTTGCCCATTCGAATTTAGGTAAGTTTAAATATTGGAAAAGTTCAGAAATGGTTTCTCTGATTTGTAAAAATTCCAATTCAACCGCTGTTAGATCATTTGGTTTGTTTTTGGAAAGAGAAAGGATCGACACCCAACGTCTTTCTTCTGCGAGTTCCGTTCCCTTTCCTTCTTTGTGATAGGTTCTACCTAATTCAAACAAATTAACAGATTCGAATCGGTCTTGGTTGAGTTTGGCTTGTTTGATAAGGCCAGGAAATAAACTATTTCGGAGTAAGGAATATTCGTCGGGCATTTCATTCGCAATTTTTAAAGACGAACTTTCTTCTTTTGATTCAAATTTAGAATCAGTAGGGGAAGCAAAAGAATAATTATAAACTTCATTGAATCCCACTTCTAAAGCGAGAAAGTTTTTGACTCTTCTTTCTAATTCACGTAATGGATTACGAATTGGTGTTTCTACTGCCATAGAAAGTGCTTCGGTTTTGATAGAAGCATAACCAATGGTCCTTCCAATTTCTTCCACAAGATCTTCAGGGATGGTAACATCGTAGTTTTGTCTGTATTTAGGAACAAGAACTGTTAATTCTTCTTCCTTGTTTGTGACTTTAAATCCAAGTCTGTTTAGGATTTCTGTCACTTCACTTTGTGAAATGTTTTTACCTAATTTATTACGTAGGAAAGTTAGATTCGTTTGAATGGAAACCGATTTTGATTCTGTTTGGTTGAAACCCTGTGGTTCATATACTTTGATGTTTGGATTTCCGTTTTCTTTTAATAATTGCACAGCACGTTTCATCACAGGCAAACAAGTATAACTATCTAAACCTTTTTCATAACGAACTGCCGATTCTGTACGAATATTGGTTTTACGGATTGTATAACGAACATCTTCTCTTTTGAAAACTGCCGATTCCATGACTATGTTTTTGGTAGAATCGATCACCGCAGAATCCTTTCCTCCCATCACACCTGCGAGGGCAACGGAATCTTTTCCATTTTGAATGAGAAGTAGATCTTTTTGTAATTTAGGGGTTGTATCATCTAACAAAGGAAAGGAGTCGCCGTCTTTTGATTTTACAACAGAAAAGGATGTGGACTTTAATCTTTCGCGGTCAAAAAAATGTGTGGGTTGTCCAAGCTCTAACAAAAGATAGTTAGAAACATCCACAACATTATTGATCGAACGAATTCCACATTTTTCGAGTCTAGATTTGATTTTAGTATTTGATGGACTGATGTTTACGTTTTGGATCGAACAAACAAAATATGCGTGTGCATTGTCTGTTTTTTCCACGACCAATCCTTCATTTCCGGATTCCCATTTTGTATCTGCTTGGAAAGGAAAATCATTCAAAGGCAATTGGAGTTGGGATGCGAGTTCACGTGCAAATCCAAAATGATTCCAAAGGTCTGGTCTATGTGTGATGGATTTATTATCAATCGTGAGAATGGTATCTTCCCATAAATAAAGTTTGCGAACGGAGATTCCAAGACTTGTGTCAGCGGGAAAAATCAAAACTCCTGAGGATTCTAATGCGAGACCCAATTCTTTTTCGGAACAGTACATCCCTTGGGAACGAACACCCCTAAGTTCAGAATCTAAAATTTCTTTTCCATCCAGTTTGGTTCCTGGAAGGGCCAAAGGAACAATGTCACCCACCTTTACATTGGTGGCGGCAGTGACAATTTGGTATTCCTTGGAACCATCTGTGGCGATGGTTGTTTGCAATTTTTCCGCATTGGGATGTTTTTCCAGTGATTTGATTTTGACAGTGATAACCGAAGATAGGTGGACTTTAAATTCTTCCACATCATCAATTTCGCAAATGGATGTATTAATTTTTTCCAGAACCTTTTCGAACGGAATCTGGGAGAGCGGGGTAAATTCGTTTAACCAATCAACTGAAAGTTTCAAGTGAAATCCTTAATTGATAAAAACGGTGGGAAAGCGAACGGGTCAATCCGAAATTCCAAGTTCTGCCTTCAGAAATTGAAGGCAATCCTCAGAAGTCATCGGTTTGGCAAAATAGAATCCTTGGATGAGGTCAACTCCACTTTCTGCAAGTAATTGCACCTGTTCTTCGGTTTCTGCACCTTCCGCAACTACACTCAAACCAAGGTTATGTGCTAGGTTGGAAACAGCATGGATGATGGTTTTGGAATCTTTATCGGATGTGATTTCGGAAACAAAGGAACGGTCAATTTTTAAGGAGGAAATCGGAAGTTTTTTCAAATACCCCAAACTACTGTATCCCGTTCCAAAATCATCAATGGCGATTTTAGCCCCGAGTTTTCGAATCTCTTGCATCGTACGAACGGCAGCATCAGCATTTTCCATGACAGAACTTTCGGTAAGTTCCACTTCTAAATCATGTGGATCCACTTTAAATAATTTTAAGTTTTCTGCAATGGTCGAGATGAGTCTTTCGTGTTTGAACTGTTTGGTGGAGATATTCACCGCCATAGAAACATCGCTGACCCCTTCATCTTTCCAATACCTCATGGTTTGGATGGCTGATTTAATCACCCATTCCCCAATTGCTAAAATCATTCCTGTTTCTTCAGAGATAGGAATAAAAACATTCGGAGAGATAAGCCCACGTTCCGGATGACGCCAGCGAATGAGAGCTTCTACACCTGTTGGTTTTTTTGTATAAAGATCGATTTTGGGTTGGTACATCAAAGTGAATTGATTTTCGATGATGGCAATCCGCATTCGATTTTCGATTTCTAATCGTTCAGCGACTACGGTTTGGAGTTCTTCTGTAAAAAAAACATAACAGTTTTTTCCTTGGGATTTCGCCAAGTTGAGGGCACTGTCTGCATTTTTTAGAAGTGTATTGGAGTCTTTTCCGTCTGTTGGGTATAAGGCGATCCCAACGGAAATATTTACGAATATTCTTTCTCCATCAATAACAAAGGGATGGGTCATCGCATCCAAAATGGATTCTGAAATGACGGCCGCATCACGTTCGTTCGAAAGATCAGGTAGTACAACGGTGAATTCATCTCCACCTTGTCTGCTAATCAAATCATACACTCGTATACTTTCCCGGATTCGATAAGCAACGAGTTTGATGATTTTGTCACCAAAGTCATGGCCTCTGGAATCATTGATGATTTTGAAATTATCCAAATCAATGGCAAGAACTCCCACAAGGTTTCCATGTCTTCTTGCTTCTTCAAAGATAGGAAATAGTTTATCGATGAGAGAGTTACGATTGGGAAGGTTTGTGAGTTGGTCAAAAAATGCCATATAAGCAATTTTTTCTTCTGCATGCCTTCTTTGTGTGATGTCGAGAAAAGCAACCGCCAGCCCAAAGTTTTCCATAGGAATGGGAGTTGCTAAAATATCAAACCAAGTAATTTTATCTTCTTTGATCAGACCAATTTCTAAATTACGAATCACTTCTTTGTGACGAAGCGCCCGCATCAGACTGGAATTTCTCGGGTAAATTTTATTTCCATTCGGTTGGATGAGAGTGTATTTACGAATGTTTAAAGTCCGATTTAAAAGTTCCCCGTCTTGGATGTTAAAATAGGTTCTTGCTGTTTTATTGGTTTCAACAATTTTCCCTTTTTCATCAGTGATGGCTATGCCCATCGGTAAGTTGTCAAAAATAGATTTGTACTTTTGTTGTTGGAGGAGGAATTCAAACGATATGTCTTTTTGGATGGTGACATCGCGATCAAAACCTAAAATGATTTTGGACTCACGTAAAGGGATGAGCAACCAAATGATCCACACTTCTTCTTTTGAATTGGTGACCAGTCGGTTTTCAAAGTTTAAAATATTCGGATTTTCACCCAAACTATCAAACGTATATTTTGTGTTCTCTTTGTCGTCTTCGTGTGCAAAATCGACGATAGATTTACCGACAATGTTTTTGGGTTCAAATTCTAAAAACCGAGCAAAACGTTCGGTAACAGAAACAAAATTTCCTTCCCAATCTAATACTTGAAAACTATTCGGATATTCGGCAAGGAGTGACTTAACTGTGAGTCCAGAGAGAATTTTACTGCCTAATGGCTCATTTTGCATGTATTTCTTTGCCTAAAAAGTAAACTGCTTCAATGGATCCAGGAAAATTAAATCCTTCAAAGGGTGACCAGCCGGACTTACTTTTAACCATTGATTTTTTAAATTCAACTGGTTTTTTTAAATTTAGGATAGAAAAATTCGCCGCATAACCCTGATTAATGATCCCAACTCCTTTGCCAAATTGGTCAGGTAGGTAGGGAGCCACAAATTCCCCTGGGTTTTTGGAACATATAATTGCTATGGTCTGCAAAGGAATGTTTAGTTTGAGTATCATATAGGTGACAAACAACCCATATGTATCAAGTTGAGAGATCCCACTGGTCCCTTTTTGTTTTTCTTCTATGGAATGAGGGGCATGGTCCGTTGCTAAATAGTCAATATGTCCATCCAAAATTCCTTTTACCATAGCTTCGCGATCTTCTTTGCCACGAAGTGGTGGATTCATTTGAAACCATTTATGATTGGTTTCTGTTAACATATCCGTATCAAACATCAAATGAGTGGGAGTGACTTCACAAGTTACATTCACTCCTCGTTTTTTAGCCGCGATGATTTTAGAAAGACCGTCTTTTGTCGAGTAGTGGCAAAGTTTGCCTTTGAGGTTGTATTTTTCGATCAAATACAAAGCAAAATCAGTAGCCACTGTTTCTGCTTCTTTGGGACGTCTTTCTTCATGTGTGGGTTGTGATTGGTTGGCGATTAAAATCTCTGGATCTTCGCAGTGAAAACTAATGTCTTGGCCCACATAGTGTTTGATGACTTCTTCTAAAGAAGCATTGTCATGAAAAAATAATTCTCCAATCGACGGACCCATAAACACTTTATAGGGAACTTTTTTTGTTAGTGGTTTGGTATGAGGTCCAATCCCTGCATACAATGTGATATGGATGGGTGCTTTTTTGGTGAGCGCTTGTTTTGCGGCGTAAGATTCATCATCAATAGGAGGAACCGGATTGTTTGGCATATCCGCCACATGGATCACACCACCATTGATGGCAGCGTTACCAGCTGAGATAAAATCTTCTTTGTAAGTATGTTTTCCACTCACATCTTCTCTTGCATGGATGTGGATATCTCCGAAACCAGGAAAAATCACCGAACCATCAGAAAACTGGCGAGCATCGGCATCGATCCCATCTTTCACATCTGTGATAAGCCCAGTATTCGAATCAAACTCGATTGTGCCTTCGAATTCCCTTTCGTGAGTTACGATCTTCCCTGCAATTTTTCCCATTTTGCCCCTATGAATCTGCAGATTCTAAGAGACTTGGAAAGTTTCAAGGGAATTTACTTTGGATTCGAGAGTCTAGAACCCTGTTCCTAGTTCCAAAGGTACGGATCAAAAATTAGAATCTTAGTCCCATTTAGATAAGATCTCGATGATATCATTTCCAAATCGTTCTACTTTGGCAGGTCCCACACCTTTTGTGGCTTCTAATTCAGAAAGGTTCTTTGGTTTTCTTTCCGCAATTCGTTTGAGAACGGGATTTTGAAATACCATAAATTTTTTCCATTTGAGTTGTCTTGCTTTTCTGTCTCGGTAGTTGATGAGTTCTTTTAAAATTTGTGAATTCAGAGTGGGAGGTTTTTTTAGTTTTGTTTTTAAACTATTCGTTTCATCAGAGTTAGATGATGATAGTTTAGATTTTATTTTTGCAAAATTGGGTAAATACAGTTTAGGGTATTTGGCACCAGCTACTAAAACTTTTTTTTCCTCTACCCAAGTTTCTAATTTTGCCACCACTGCTTCTTCGGGAATCCCATCTAACTTTCCGTGATATGGATTTCGTTCCATTCGGTACCGGAGCACATCTTTTGTACGTTTACCCACAAGAGTTTTTGCGATGATGGTTTTTCCAAATACAGCTGGATGTTCCTTTAAAAAATTTTGAATGGTATCTTCTTCCCATTCGGAAAGAGGATACTCTCTTTTTTCGTTTTTCTTTTGGACTTTGGCAGCTTCTGATTTTAAAAAATGAGTACGATGGAGGTTTGCTCCCACTTCCGTACAGATATCACAATTTCCACAAGGAGAAATGGATTCACCAAAATAAGAACAGAGTTGGACTTGCCGACATTCTTCTTTGCCAGCATATTCTTTGATGTATTTGAGGAGAGTGTCTCCCCCTTTAAAGTTTGTTTCCTTTGATAACATAAAGGCTTGTGTGGCCACGTCACCTGCTTTAAAAAACAAAACACATTCCGAACCAAGTCCATCTCTTCCGGCTCGACCTGCTTCTTGGTAATAGGCTTCGAGGGAGGCAGGGACTTGGTAATGCACCACCAAACGAACATCAGGTTGGTCCATTCCCATTCCAAAGGCATTGGTGGCTACAAGGATAGGAACCTTCCCTGAAGTATAAGCATTTTGCGTTCGTTCTCGGATTCCATCAGTCCTGCCGGCATGGTATTTTCCCACAGAGAATCCGAAGTCTTTTAAAAGATCATACGTTTCGTCGGTTTTTTTTCTTGTGGCACAATAAACAATGGCACGACCCGGAAATTTTCTTCCATCTTTCCAAGGTTCCAATAGTTCGATCAATCGATCTGCTTTGTCCCTTTCGGCAGCCGGATATTCCACACTGAATTTTAAATTGGGTCTATAAAAAGTAGAAAGCACCACTTTCGGTGATTTCATTCCCAATGCTGCTTGGACATCGGTTTGTACTTTCCCTGTGGCTGTGGCAGTCAGTGCCAGGATGGGAAAATGGGGACGAGGATGGCGTTCCCGCAAAATATGGATTTGGCGATATTCGGGACGAAAGTCATGTCCCCATTGCGAAACACAATGGGCTTCATCCACAACAAGGGCAAATAAATCCAGTTCCCGAAAGATACGTAAGAATCCATTCGACAAAGCTCTCTCTGGGGAAACAAGTAGGACTCGGATTTCTCCTTTCACCGACTTGGCAAGGATGGTCATTTGTTCCACTTCATCTTGAGTGGAATTACAAAAAGCAGCGGGAATTCCTTTGGCAAGCAAACTCTCGGTTTGGTCTTTCATTAAAGCGATGAGAGGAGATATAACTAGGGTTAGTTTATTTTTCTGAATGCTGGCGGGGAATTGGTAGATCAGAGATTTTCCCGCACCAGTTGGTAAAATGGCCAAGGTATCCTGCCCATCCAGTACAGAACGAATGGCCTCTTCTTGGCCTGGGCGAAATTCCGAAAAACCGAATTTGGTTTTGAGTTCCGAACGTAGATCCAAGGTAACTCTCAAGATTTCCGTAAATCCGAAAGGGTCAACGATAAGATTCCCCATTTTACCCTCATTTTTTCAATTTTACAGAATCGAGTGATCCGGAAATTGTAACGAAGACCGATGCTTTTTAATACTTTTGTCTTTTTGTTATTCTTTCTGGTCGTGTATTCGGTCTTTTTGGGATTCGGATGGTTTGCCGGAAAACAGAAATGGGCCTACCGTGCACAAAACCTTTGGCTCCTTCTAGCATCCTATTTTTTTTATGGGTGGTGGGAGTGGTTTTTTCTAACTCTCATCCTCATTAGTACCATCATCGACTACTGTGCTGCCATCTTCATTGAAAGTACAGAAAACCAAATCCGTCGTCGCCTCTATCTATCGGTTTCCATTGTTGCCAACTTGGGCCTTCTTTTTACAATGAAGTACTACGATTTTTTCGCAGTGAACCTCATTGACTCTTGGAACCAGTTGGCCTTGTGGATGGGTTCCACTGCTGCTACCGATTCGAATACATACTTGTTAAGAAATATCATCCTGCCGGTGGGGATTAGTTTTTATACCTTCCAAACCATGTCCTATACCATCGATGTGTTTCGCAGACAAATCAAAGCGGAACGTGATTTTTTTGACTTTGCTCTCTTTGTGAATTATTTTCCACAACTTGTGGCAGGTCCCATCGAACGCGCCCAAGACCTCCTTCCTCAATTGAAAAAACCAAAATTCCCCACCTGGGATGGGGTGCAGAAAGGATTGTATGATATCCTTCTTGGTTACTTTATGAAGGTGTATGTGGCTGATAATTTGTCCACGTACGTAGACCAAGTTTTCCTAGCAGGAAAATCTCTTTATACACAAAATCCAGACATCATCCAAGCCATGGACGGCTCTCAAGTTTTTGCTGGTGGATTTTTATTTTTAACACAAATATATTGTGACTTTGCAGGTTATTCCTTTATTGCTCTTGGTGTTTCTAGGCTTCTTGGTGTCACTCTCACCGTTAATTTTGAAACACCTGAATTTTCCAAAACACCTACAGAGTTTTGGAATCGCTGGCATGTAACGCTAAACAGGTGGTTTCGCGATTATATTTATATTTCCCTTGGAGGGAGTAAATATGGTAAGTTTGCGCAATACAGAAACCTATTCATTATTTTCTTTTTGTCCGGACTTTGGCACGGAGCCAATTGGACCTTTATCACTTGGGGTTGTTTACAAGGTGTTTATACCATTGTTTATCTTGTAGCTTTTGCTAAAAAGAAAGAAGACAAAACCGAAGTTGCAGAAACCACAAAACATTCCTTAGTTGATAAAATCAAAAGTATCCTTTCAGGAACTTTTGCAAGAGTGTTAATTTATACACTCGTTGCATTTAGTGGAGTCGGATTTCGTGCATATGATGCTCACATGATGTTTCTTTATATGCAAAAGATTTTATTTGTTTGGGATTGGGATCTATATCCAAATAACAATATAAAAGATATGTTGGGTCTTTTTGGTGAATATTTTAAAATCTTTTTGCCTCTCCTTATCATCGATGGAATCTCTTATTTCAAAAAGGAAAGATACTGGATTTTTTTGACTCATCCAATTGTGCAGGCTTTTATTTTATCCTTCATGGGATTTCTCATCCTTACACGTGGAGTTTTCGGAAAGGAGGTAATTTACTTTGCGTTCTAAATTTTTAGGAATAGGGATTACCCTCTTGTTTTTTTTGGTTTTGGAAATTGTGGTTCGATTCACAGGAATTCACTATTTAGAACAACCAGAAATCTTTTTTGTAAACTTAAAGAAAAACTTCGTGGAATCTGGCAAAGGTGATGCCGATATCATCGTGTTAGGTGATTCTCGCTCAATGGCACTTGCGGGATACCCAAAAGAACCAGGTATTGAGTATTCGGTTTATAATCATAGTTTACCGGCCATGGGACCCAAATACTATCGTTTCTTTTTGGATAAGTATCTAAAAAAGGGAAATGCCAAACCAAAAATGATTTTGTTTGCTGCATCACCTAAACTCTATTCGACGGGATATGGTCCGCCACTTTATGATCCGGATGCAAAACAAGTGGAGGAAAACGAATCTGTTTCCACCTATCTCAATCGAAGATGGAACGAAGGAATCCAGAAGAATTTTTTCCGAACAGTCACTCCTACAAATATCATCAGTTACAGTGGAAAACAAGAAGATGCAAACCAAATCCTTTGGGAATTTTTTGGGCATCGTTATCTCCACCAATTTACATTTTCCGAATTATCCAATCAGTATTCTGGCGTAGAACGTTTGTATATTCTTTCGAAAGCAATGCCACTTTTATATGAATCTTATCGGTTTCATGGAGCCATTCGCAATGGCCTAAGTGTTTCCAATTGGAAAGTGGATAAAAATTACAAAGAACGATCTCTATTTTGTGAGTCTTGTGAAAATGTGGAAGCAGGACTTTGTAAACCTGCCTCATCACAATTGGAAGACAATCGTACAATCGAAGACCAAATCAATCGCCATTTCGGAAAGTATAATATTTCCAATCGATTGAAACCAGAACTTGTATTGTTTTCTAAAGAAATGATTCGAAAGGAATTGGATTTTGAACTAAGCAATCCAAAGCCATATGTTTATAAGAAACCAGACTTTGTTGTAATAAAAGAACTGATTGAATATACACGAGCGAATGGGATTCGATTTGGAATGGTTTATATGCCTTGGATGAAAGAAAGACAAGAATCCAGAGAATCTAAAGATTTACTTGCGGATCTTAAACTTTTTTTTAGAGACTATCCAGATGTGGAACTCTTTATGTTTCCCGATTCTTCCTATCCAGCGGACCAATTTGTAGATAATATCCATTACGATTGCCGAGGGGAAAAACGGGTAAACGAAGAATTTCGTAATTATGTTCTCCCTCGAGTGTTTCGTTTTTTGAATTCTAAATAAAAATCCAATTGATTTCCGATTTCCGGTGATGGAGAATTAGGCACTCCATCCGGATAAGAGGGAACCCAACCATGTTTTCGTTTCGAAACATATTTGTTTGTATTTTATCGGCCTATCTCATCGGTTTACCGGTGTTTGGGCAGAACCGTTATGCGTTGTTCATTGGCTCTAACTATAAAGGGAACACAGCTAAAATCCCTGAGTTAAATCTTTGTGAAGCGGACGCTACTTTCTTAAAAGAAAAAATCCAAAAGAAAGGAAACTTCAAGGATATCAAAGTCCTGTTAGGTTCCATGGTCACACGTGATAATGTCAAAAATGCAATTACCCAATTGGGTAAAGTTGTGGGAAAAGAAGATTCTGTTTTTTTATACTTCTCCGGTCACGGAATGTATATGAAAGATGCGAAAGCAAAAAACGGAATGCGTAACTATCTGATTTGTTACGATCGCCCTCATATTTCTGATGAAGAGTTAAATGAATTTTTAACAGAAATCAAATCCCAAAAAACGGTTTTAGTTATGGACTGTTGTTACTCGGGAGGGATTGCCAAAAAAGGGAAAAATACTCGTGGGGCCGCAGAAATCCCAATTGCCCAAGGAAATGATGGGGTGGTTCGCCAAAATGCAGAAGACTATTTTTTCCAAGACAAAGCTGTCATTTCTTCCTCTGACGATGACCAAACTTCCATCGAAGTAGGTGGAACCATCAACCATGGTATTTTCACTTATAACTTTGGAAACGCCCTTGAAAAAGGGGATTTAAACAAAGATAGCGTGGTCACAGCCCTCGAAGCCTTCTTTGTAGCAAAAGAAGATACAGTGAAGATGGCTCGTCAGTTCAACCATGAACAAACCCCACAGGTTTCTGGGAATGCGGCAGGGATCTTTTTGTCAGGTTCTCCTAAACCACAAACCCCTCCACCGAAACCACCCAATGTAGTCATCAACGTGCCAATCACACCGGTGGAAACCACAACTCCGCCAAACAACAACACAACGACCCCTCCCGTAACTCCAGAGCCGGAGCCAACTCCTGCCAACGATACGACTGTGGTCATTCCACCCATTGTGGAAGTAGAACCACCGGCACCACCATCTGTCACAACAGGAAGTATCCTCATTCGCACTTCCATCATCAAAGACAAATCTTTTGGGGGAGCTGCAACAAAATCGCCTTATGACCTGCTCAACAAACAAGGGAAATTAAAATCTTCCCCTGCCGAAGACAAAGTAAGATCGATTAAGGTTCTTGTGGATGATCAGGAGTACACTTCCCAAGTCACTACCGAGAAATCCAAAATTTGGGGTTCGGTTACAAAAAATGGAACTCTGATCCAGGGCGATATCTATAATGTAAAAATAGACAATCTTCCTGCCGGAGTACACCAAATTGAAATCCGTGCAGACAAGTATCCGATTTACAAAACCGCAACGGCAGTGCTTCCGAAACAAACTGTCACTGTGGACGCGGTCAACTCTATGGATGGATTTGGTGCGATTCGAGGCCGAGTGTTTTACAAAACCTTGGACAACCCGATAGAAAAACACCCTATCTATATGCCAACCGTGGTTTCCACAAACCAAATCTTCAAGGTTACCACCGACAAAGATGGCTACTTTTGGTTCACCAACCTAAAACCAGGAAAATACGAAATCCGTGCTAGTTTCATGGAAGAAATGAAACTTGAAAATTCAGAGATTCACGTAAAACCAGGCGAAGTGACCAATGTGGACATCATCCTCAATAAAAAATTGAGTTATACAAAGACAAAATACTGATCGAAAGCCTCATTTAGGATTTTGATTTTTTAGAAAACCCTCTTCGGAGGGTTTTTTTATACCCAAAAGGAACCTGAAATCGCCCTTTGGAACCAGATTATCAATCAAAATGATTAAATTTAATCTAATTTTGATTAATATTAATCAAAATTCATTGTTTTTTCTTTTTTTTGGCCTTTGGTGGGGAAATTCTACGTAATTTCCGATTGAATTTAATCCTAATGAGAAGAGTTTTAGAGTCATAGAATACAAATAGGGAATCGGAAAAAGAGGTTCCCACTCTAGAGAGGATCACATGAAAACAACAAAGATAATCGCAACAGGGATCTTAGCTTTCGGACTTGCTACTGCAAATCTTCAAGCTTTAGATACAAACGAAAGATTAGAGCTTTTGGAGACTGCTATGATTGAACAAGCAACTACTCCAGCGCAAAAATCTGCTGTTTCGGAATACCTAGCGAACGTCGCTAAAGAAAAAGTAGAGCTCGCTCAGGCACTTCGTGACAGAGCGGGATCTCCTCGCGGTGGAAAAATTCTTAGCCAAATGAACGAGAAGAAAGAACTTCTTCGCCGTGCTGAGGCTCTTGAAAAAGAAGCACAAAAATACCGCACTGTCTCCATGGACCTAAGCCAAAAGTCCATGTTGGTAGCACAAAACTAATCAACCTCAACTTCAGTTTGAGATTTATGAGAAAGGTCAGGTTCGCCTGGCCTTTTTTTGTACCCACCCAATTCATATTAATGCTTTCCATACAGCCTCACTATGTGACATAATCAATATATGGTTGACACTCCCCAAGAAATCAAAGAAAAACGATTTGGGCGTGTAGTTCCAATCTTACTTGTCTTTGTGGGTCTTGTGGCTCTGGGACTTGTCTTCCGTTGGGGCAGACCAGCGAAGCCGGTAGTTCGTTTGGAATGGGAAGGTCTTGTGGCTCTTTCCCCAACTTTGATTCTTACGTTTCTAGAGGTGGATCCGGAATCACCTAAAATTGGAGATTGGAAGGACTGGGAGAAAAAACTCGCAACCCATCCTAGAATTCGGAGAGTCCGAGTTACTAGAGACCCCGATGGATTTTTGATTATCAATGTACAGGAGAAAGTCGCCGAATTTGTCATACATGTAGGAAATTCCCTGTATGAAGTGGATGAAGACCTGGAGATACTTTCCAGAGATCGGGTGTTAGCTGATCATATAATTGTGATTAGTGGGCAGTTCACTGTTGGGGATGGGAAACTAGAAGGCAGACAGATTTTTGATATCACCAAAGAAATGCGACAGGCTCTCTCCTTATATCCACCACTCAAGTCTAGAATTTCAGAACTTGTCGCTGAACGAGACGGCAATTTTACAATGTATTTAAAATCACCAAACTCCATAAAAGTATACTTAGGTGATAAATTAGAATTAAATATTTTTCGCAAGTTATATGCATCCTTGGCTTATATGGAAACCGAATCTGTAAAAGCGGTTTCTATTGATTTAAGAGGAGAGGATGCCATTTACCACTAATATGAGCTATGATGATGCACCTATCATAACGGCCTTGGATTTAGGATCCTCACTTGTCAAAGTTGTCATTGGACGACTGGTAGGAGATCACGAAATCGAAATTATTGGAACGGGAGTTTATCCTTCCGCTGGAATTAAAAATGGTTCCATTGTTAATATAGAAACCACAACCAAGTCCATCATAGAAGCGTTTGGTGATGCGGAACTGATGGCTGGCCAAGAAGTAAGTACTGTTGTAGTAAATGTTTCTGGAAAGTCAGTGTATGGGTTCAATGAAAAAGGAATTATCGCCGTAACAAACAGAGAACGGATTGTTTCCGAAACCGATATCATGCGAGTTGTAGAAGCTGCACAAGCAGTACATGTTCCCAACGACCAACAAGTCATCCATGTCCTCACAAAAGAATTCAAAGTTGATGACCAAGTCAATATCAAAGATCCCATCGGAATGACAGGGGTTCGTTTAGAAGCAGAAGTACATATTGTATCCTGCGGGAATACGGCTCTCAATAATATTGATCGTTGTGTGGAACAAGCTGGTCTTTTGCAAATGGACCGAGTGTTATCAAGTCTTGCTTCTTCAGAAGCAATCCTCACTTCAGGTGAAAAGGATTTAGGAACTGCTGTCATTGACATAGGTGCCGGAATTTGCGACATCATTATCTATGTGGATGGTGGAATTGCTTTCTCTTCCGTGGTTCCGTTTGGTGGATTCCATATCACAAGCGATATTTCCATTGGATTAAAAACCACTGTGGAAACAGCGGAAGTCATTAAAAAAAGATACGGCCATACCCGCATTGATATGGTGGATCCTACTGAAAAATTCGAAATCCCATCGATTTCGGGTAGGCCAGCTCGTTCTGTCTTTCGGCAGGAGCTTGTTGAAATTTTAGAACCAAGGGTTCGCGAAATTTTAGAGATGATTGATCACGAACTTGTAAGATCAGGATTTAAGTCTAGTTTGGCGGGGGGAGTGATCCTTACCGGAGGAACTTCTCTTTTACAAGGAATTGAAGCCACTGCAGAAGAAGTATTACGTCTGTCAGTTGGTCGTGCGAAACCAGCAGGCCTTAGTGGACTTGTGGATAAAATTTCCTCTCCTGAATATGCCACAGCTGTTGGTCTCATAAAATATAGTTCAAAAATACAAAATCTAGAACAAAGAAACATGCACTCCGGATCTGATTCAGACGGATGGATGAAGAAGGTTCGTCGTTGGATGGAGAATAATCTCTAAGGATAAGTGAATGTTGTACCTAGAAGAAGAAAAAACAAGCCCAGCAATTATTAAAGTCATTGGAGTCGGTGGAGGCGGGATGAACGCCGTCACACGAATGGTTCATTCTAAAATGACAGGTGTTGACTTTATTGTTATGAACACCGACGAACAAGTATTATTAAAATCTCCTGTAGAAGTAAAAATTCAATTAGGTAACAAAGTAACAAGAGGGATGGGTGCTGGCGGTGATCCAGAACTCGGTGAAAAAGCAGCTCTAGAAGACAAGGAACGAATTGTATCTGCACTAAAAGGTGCTGATATGGTGTTTGTCACCGCAGGAATGGGTGGTGGAACGGGAACAGGGGCTGCTCCCATCATTGCTGCCATTGCCAAAGAACTAAAGTGTTTGGTTGTGGGTGTGGTGACGGTTCCTTTTTCTTTTGAAGGAAAACGCAGAGCAGAACTTGCAAAACAAGGAATCGATCAACTTCGCGCAAACGTAGACACACTCATCACCATTCGTAACGATTCTATCTTCCAAGTGGTGGACAAAAACACTCCTGTGGATATGGCATTTCGAGTGATCGACGATATATTGTTAAACGGTGTTCGTGGGATTAGTGATATTATCAACCATCCAGGGATCATCAATGTAGACTTTGCTGATGTAAAAACTATCATGAAGGATACTGGGGATGCAATTTTAGGTGTTGGTGAGGGAAGTGGAGAAACTCGTGTGAGTGAGGCTGTAGAACAAGCCATCAACAACACTCTGTTAGAGGATTCCAGCATCCAAGGAGCTAAGTCTCTTCTTATCAATGTGACTGGGGGAAATGATCTTACCATCCATGAATGGAATGAAGTTTCTCAAATCATTACAGCACAGGCAGATCCCGATGCCAATATCATCATTGGATTGAATGAAGACCAGTCTCTTTCGGAACAAATTAGAGTGACTGTGATTGCAACCGGATTTAACAAAAAAGGAAAACAATACCAAAGAGAACAAAAGGTTGTGGGTTCAGAAGAATCCATTTCTCCTATGGTTTATATCCGAAAGTCGGAAGAAAAAGAATCTGGGTTTGGAAAGGATGTGGATTCGACTCGTTCCATCCGCCAAACAAACCGAGGATTTTCTTCGCAAAAACAATCCTCCCCGTTTCAAAACTACGGAGAGGATTACGATATCCCTGCTTTTTTAAGAAGAAAGAACGATTAAAAATTAGTTCGAATAAGAGCGAACAGAAACAAACAAAGGTTTGTCGGCTTCTACAAGAAGTTTTTTCGGAGCCGCAGTGACTACTGATCCTGGAGATTCTACTTTAAAATCGTATTCTCCAGGAGCGAGAAGGATTCGTTTGACTTGGAAGTTGGCAGGAATGGTCCTCCAACAACGTAAGTCAGGAGCAATCGTTTGTGAAACAGCAAGTCCAGCAGCAGCACCGGCCGCAACTCGGATCAAACTAGATACCAAATCATTGTTTTTTCCTTTTCCACCAGATTCAATGGCACGAGCCAAAGCTTCCGATGCAATGACCGCAGCCACGACCTTAACTGCCAAAGAAGTTAGGTTCTTTGTGATGAGAGTTTTATAACTTTCATTGAAGTTATTCATCGCTGTTTCAGAATAATTGTTCATGACGTCCGAATACCCAACATCCACACCATTGACGTAATATTTTTTAGGAAGGGAACCTTTTGGATCTCTTTCTTTGTAAATAGGAATTGGGTTTTCTGCAACTGCTAACGCAGCAATGGCACCTGCAAGAGAAGCACCGGCTCCCTTGGCGATAAGCCCTTTTTCCACAGCACCACGAAGGACTGCAGCAAAGTATTCATCTTCGATGAGTTTTCCCCGAGACATTTTGATGGCAGATTTCCCAGCTTCATGGATGATGATGACCTCAGAAAGTTTGTCGTTTTCTGGGGAAGTTCTTTGCATAGAACTATTGTAAGCCTGTAAACTAGAACGTCCAGCTGCGTATTTTGCTTTGTCAGTAGAATCACCTTCTTTTGCAGCTAACAAATACCTGTCGGCAGTTAGATTTTGGCTTTTTCCAATGAGTTGTTCCATATTTTTGTATTGGACTCTAGCGTCATTGTAACGACCAAGACTTTCAGAAACATAAGCATCGATCAGACGAGCAGCATTGTTTTGGCGATAATCTGCTGACAAAAAACGCATTTCTTTTAGTTCGAAATCGAGTCTTCTGAAATAGATTTTTGCATTGGCTGTATCACCTTGGAGTAGGTAATTGTTCGCAATGTAAAATTTGATCATCACTCTTTCGAAGTCTTCCCCGGTATAATTGGATTCGTTATCTGATAAAATAAACGATAACCCTGACCGCGTCATACTGACTTTGATATTGTCTGCGATATCTTCTGCATCTTTGAAAACTTTATTAGAGGTAACGTAATCCCCTTTGGTATGAAAGATCATACCAGCTTCCATCAAAAACAAAAGTTTGTCCTTATTGGAAGAACCCTCGTAGAGTTCTCTAATTTTAGGAATGGCAGAATCATAGTTTTGCCCGTAGTATGCCGATTCGGTTGCTTGGATGATTTTGTTATAATCACTGGCACAACCGAGAATGAGAAAAGAAAGGAGAAGGATCGATTTTTTCATGGAGTGATGGGCAGAGATTACCAGCTAACCCCTTTATTTCCTCGAACGGCGAGTTTGCGGTAAGATACTTTTTCGGACCAAACAGCAATCGTAGTTTCTACTTCCACAAGTTCAATATTGATGGATTGTTCTACGATTTTTTCTCCATCAGAAGTAAACATGTTTTCATTGATTTCGCAACGAACAAAGAAGTTAGGTGACTTGAGTTTACCGATGGAAAGTCTATTGGATGTGAGTCCAGACAAACTGAATTGAATTTCGTTGAGAGACTGTTCTCTTGTTTTTGTGCGAACTGTAAAAATTTTACCTTTGATGAGTTTGGAAACAAAAGCATTATCAAAAAGTTCGGTTTGGATTTGTTCGGATGTATCGTTACGAGTGGGGAAGTGAGCAACGAAGACACCTTCTTCATGTGGGTTTTCTTTAAAGTACTCCCCAATTTGGCCTGCAAGTTTGTCTGCGGCTTTCACCAATTCCTGGCTTGTAAGCCCACCTGAGTCGGAGATATAATCATCAGCGTTGTCGAGTCGTTTGGGACTGCTACTGCATTGGAATAAGAATCCTACTAAGAGAAACGAGAAAAGAATTTGTTTCATAACCCCACTTATATGGGGTATGAAAAGCGGTCTTGTCAATTCCAAAAATCGACTTTCAGTTCTTCCTGTTTTGCACTGCGATAAGAAGTTTTTTCTTCTTCGGACATTTCTAATAATTCCCTAGCATAGATCAGGTCTACCACTTTGCGGAAAAACATAGGGCTTTCCCAGGATTGGATTTCCCATTTTTCTTTTTGGTAGAGTTCGGCTTTTTTCTTTAGAAAAATTCTCTTTCGTTCCCTGGAATAACTGTAGGGATTTTTCTGAATATAATCTTCGAGATAAGAAAGAAGCCAAACTGGTGGGGTTGTCGGGTGTTTTGGAAAAATGAGATTACGAAGTACAAGGGGAAAAATTTCTTCTGCCAGGCGATTCACGGCTGTTAGTTTTTCAAAGGAAGAAAGACCTTCTGTTTGTTCCACTTCCAAAGTTTTTTCCTTCCAATTCATAAATGCAACATACACTGCGTAGAGGACATGGCCTCTTTCGTCTGGATAGGTTTCGAGTAAATGGGCATAGGTTTTGTCCCTGTCCCCTTCCCATTGATAGGATTCCTTTCCGCGAAGGGTTTCTAAAAAATCACGTAAATCGGAAGGATATCCAGGCCCTTGTAGAACCTCTGGACGATTTTGTAACCTCTGCCAATAGACCTCAGAGCGGGAATCGTAAGAAGATTCTTTATGATCAGGGTTCGTTTTTTTCTGAAAAAGGAAATAGACAAGACCACCCAAAAGGAGGGAAAGTAGAATCAGTATGAAAAGGAAGATAGTTATTTTCTTTTTATTAACAGGCATTGTCTTTTCGGCGAATGGTTGTAAAAAAGAATCAACAGAGGATTCTGAAACAGAATTACTGGGTTCGATTCTATCGCAAGGAAGCGCGATCCAAGCCGCTTGTCAAAGATTTATTTTATCAGAATCAAACTGCGTGGCAGCTTCCGATTCCAGTTCCAATGTTTGTTCTGGGCTGATTTCGAACCTAAAACGAGAAATCCTTCCACAAGAGTTGAGTACAGATTCGGTAGCCATTTTATACTTTGATTGTTTTACAAAAACTAATTATGCGTATAACTTTTCCAAGGCTTGTAGCCAAAATTCTTTTAATTCTAATTCTGATTACCGAAGAGTCCAAAGAGTAGGGACTTCTCAGGCAGAAATATCTTGGCGTGTAGCCTTCAACAAATGTGGATCTTTGGAAAATGAAGTTCCACCTTCCGATTCTGGAATTGCGGAAACGAACACTATGCTTCGTTCTGATCCGTTTTAATCTTCACTTAAGGAGTGTTATATGTCTCTAGTTACTAAAGACCAGTTGGTTCAAAAATTAAATCCTATTTATCTTCCTCACGAAATCGAGGAACGGATCATTCCACTAGCGGAAGAAATAAACCGCCTTAAAAAAGAAAAAAATGCAGTCATCCTTGGGCATAATTACATGACTCCCGATGTTTTTTGGGGAGTGTCCGATATCATTGGAGACTCTTTGTATCTTTCCAAAATGGCAAAGGAAACAAAGGCCGATATGATCCTTTTTAATGGGGTTCATTTTATGGCAGAAACTGCTAAAATTTTATCTCCAGAAAAAAGAGTTCTCATCGCAGACTTAAAAGCTGGTTGTTCTTTGGCAGAAGCCATCACAAGAGACGATGTCAAAGCACTCAAAGCAAAATACCCAGGTGTTCCCGTAGTTACGTATGTCAACTGTTCGGCGGAAGTAAAAGCAGAAACTGATGTATGTTGTACTTCGGCCAATGCCTTACAAATCGTCAATGCAGTAGAAGGAGATACTGTTATTTTTTTGCCGGATGAATATTTGGCAGGAAATGTTCGCAATCATACAACTAAAACTATTATTTCCCATCCTGGTCGTTGTATGGTACATGAAATGTACACTCCTGAAGACATTAAATCCGCAAAACGATTGTTCTCTGGTGATTTAACTGTCATCACTCATCCTGAATGCCATGAGGATGTTGTAAAAGAAGCGGATTTTTCTGGATCTACTTCGCAAATGGTGGATTTCATTCGCCAAAGCAAAACAAACAAAATTATGTTAGTGACAGAATGTTCGATGGGTGACAACCTTCGGGCCGAGTTTCCAGAAAAAGAATTTGTATCCACTTGTCAAACCTGTCCCCACATGAAAAAAATTACTTTGGAAAAAGTAAGAGACGCACTTCTCAAAGAACAATATGAAATCTTTTTGGATGAAGAAGTGATTCGTCTCGCACAAAAGTCTGTGAACCGAATGTTAGAATTGAGTTATAAAAAGTAGGAACTATGTTTAGAGTTGGAAACGGAATCGATTTTCATAAATTAATCCATGAACCTTTTCGCCCGCTCATACTTGCCGGTGTAGAGATAAAATCAGAATTTGCCTTTCTTGGTCATAGCGATGCTGATATCGTCTTACATGCAGTGGCAGATGCCATTCTCGGAGCTTTGGCTCTCGGGGATATTGGAGTTCATTTCCCTGATACAGACCCTCAATATAAAAACATGAAGTCCACTCGTATCATTGATAAATGTTTAGAACTCATCGCAGAAAAAAAATTCAAACTTGTGAACGTTGATTGTACTTATGTGGGTGATCATCCTAAAATCAATCCGATCCGTGCGGAACTGAACGAATCTTTGGCCAATATCATCAAATTACCGTTAGATTGTGTTTCGATTAAGGCAACTACCTCGGAAGGAATGGGTTCTCTTGGACGAAGCGAAGGTGCGATGGTGATGGCGACCGTTTTACTCGAAAGTACGAAGGCTAAATCTTAGAACAATTTTTGTTTTCCATCAGCAATGTGGTTTAGATCCGCAGTGCTAAAAAATAAAAATAAAAGTTTGGAAAGGGTATTGGGACTAGTTTCGGCTTCCCAGGTTCCATGAATGCGAACACCGTTCTGGATGATCTCCCAACGGTATGACTCTTTTAGAATTCGGTAATGTTTGAATCCTTCTGTAGAGATTTGGAATCCAGAATTTTGTGCGTTTGTTAAGGTGGTTGTGCTTTTTACTGGTTCACCCATTATTTTGGATTCCCAGGTTTCCCCCACTACAGGGGCGCGAAAGGATTTGGGTTGGAAGGATTCATAAAGAATCTTTTGTACTTGTTCCGGTTTGATTGTGACGTCCCAAGTCCGCTCGACTCTTGTTTCACTTTGTCGGAATACGGCTACCGCAAAAACCAAAACAAAAACGCCAAAGACACGAAGATACCAAATCATATCTCCATTGAAAAATCTATTGCCTAGGGATCGATTGAAATTTATTTTTCTCCTACCGAAGGGAAACCCTAGGTGAGGGTTTTGCCACTGCAAGCAGGAAGAGAAATATCATCAAAACGTGTCTCGGGACTGGTGCAGGTGTACCAACGCGAGAATCATCTATCACGCCACAACAATCCATTTCCTGAAATTTTAGATGATACGGTTTATGTTCGAATTCTGAAAGATCCTAATTACTGGATCTCTCAAGATTTGGAAGATAAAATCATCCAAATCATAGCTCAGTCTCTGGACATTTCTGGAATTTTATACCATCTGGGAACAGAAAGTCTCATCACCAATGCTTATGATTTATTACCTCTTGATGATTCAAGGATTGATTTAGAGGAAATGATCCAACGTCTTCCTATTTTAATTGGTCGACTAACACGCGCAGTTTATTTAAATCTAAAACCAATTTCGGATCGTAAAGTTTTATTTATATTCAAGTATTTACCAGAGTACCAAGAGAAATGGTATGATGCTGTCTTTTTTCAAGGAATGCTAAACGGTCTAGCCGTTCTTTTTGAACTTAAAACGTTTACGATCCGGATGACAAAAACTCGGCTTTTTGGAATCCATGTTTCGCATAAAGAGTTAGGTGAAGACATTCAGTTCGGAGCCGACTCCAATGAGTATGAGTTGGAGTGGTCGGAAGATAAAATGTTTTTGTCTAGATCTCGATTGACAAAAGACGATGTATCGAACCGCCATCGTGTGATGGTGACATCTCGTATGGATTCTCAGTTGGAAGAAATTTCGATTGTGGATGTCAAAGATGTAGTAAGAAGGTCCAGGGAACTTGCGATTGAAAACAGGGATTTGGAAGCAGCCGTTGAAGTTTTAAAATCTTTCAAACAAGAGTTGGAAAAAAAACAACTCTCCATGGCAAAAGACTTACGTCTGGCAAAAAACATACAGAAAGGATTAATTCCAGAAATCATTCCCGACTGGAATGGAATCCAGTTTTGGACTGGGTTTACTCCGATGCAAGAAGTCAGCGGTGATTATTATGATTATTTTCCGTATAACATGGATAAATTGGGGGTAGCTGTTTGTGATGTGTCCGGTCACGGAGTTCCTGCGGCATTCATTACTGCTTTGTCTAAGTTATTGTTTTCGAATTATAAAAAACCAAAACCATCGGAAACATTCAAACTCATCAATCGAGAACTTTTAGATTTAGTCAAACAACAAGGATATACAACTTGTGTTTATGTTTTAATTCATGATGATTATAAAGTTTTGTATTCCATTGCCGGACATCCAAGGCCAATATTGTTTCGTGCGAAAACAAACAAAACTGAAATTTGTGAAGGGGATGGAACTTTCCTCGGAATGTTCCCTGATGCTGGCGAAACTTTTTCGGATTTTCAAATCCAATTGGAACCTGGTGATAAATTATTTTTATACACTGATGGACTCACAGAGGCAGAAAATGATAAAGGAAAAGCTTTTGGAGAAGACAAACTTATCGAAATCATAGAATCTTGCGCGGAAAAATCCATCCAAGAAACGGTAGAAACCATTCTTAGCATCCACAAAGAATTTACTATGGGTACAGATCCCATGGATGATATCACTCTTCTCGGCCTTCAGTTATCACCCAGATTATCAGAATTTAATTTGATCAAATCCAAAGGTGATGAAGCTTATCGGAACAAACAATTTTCAGAGGCAGTTACCTTTTATGAAAAAGCACATCAAATTTTACCTCGCGAACTAGATACCCAACTTCTATATGGAAAAGCATTGGCTTATAGTGGTAGTTTTGAAAGAGCCATTCAATTGTTAGAATCTTATAATAAATTCAAAACCAATCATTTTAAGTCACATTCTGTTTTGGGATATTGTTATTACCAAATGGAAATATTTGAAAAAGCGGAACTTGAATGGAAAAAAGCGCACTCCATTAATGATTCTAATTTATCTAACTTATACAACATGGCGTTACTTTATAAAAAATTAAATGAAAAGAAAAAAATGAAAGATATCATCGAAAAGATGAAATCGATTGAAAGAACTTATCTTCATATCCTTCCACTTGAAAAGAAGTGGGAGTCTTTATCCGATGAATAGAATTAAAGTTTTAATTTTATCACTTTGTTTTTTTCATTTTAGTTTTCCTAAAGACCATAGTTTCCATTCTGATTATGGATTGGAGTGGTGTTACTTCGTTGGGTTTGTAGAATCTAAGTCGGGAAATCTTTATGGTTACGAACTTTCTTTTTTCCGATTGAAGTTTTCGGATGATACAGATTGGAATCCTGAAATTTTTCCTGTTCATTTTGCCATTTCTGATTTTTCCTCTAAAAAACATTATCAGTCGCAATCCATCAAACGAACCATAGGTGACCTTGCTGGGTATACAGACAAAACCATTTATAGCGGTGATTACCAATTAAAAATCATTTCCAAAGACCAGTTTCATATCTTGGCCGAATCAAAATCAAAAGATTTGCGTTTGGATTTGAACTTAGTGGGGAATGGAAAAATTCTGATTCATGGCAAAGATGGTGTTTCCATCAAATCCAATCGAAATCCAAATATATTTTCGTATTATTATAGTTATCCGAGGTTGAAATCTACAGGAAAACTATCAGTAAATGGAAAACAAGAAACCATTGTTTCGGGAAGTTCTTGGATGGATCATGAATGGAGCGAAAAAAATGCAAAGTCCATTCCTAGTCTTGCCACAGGAAAAACCAGCTGGGACTGGATTTGTTTATCAGATGATTTCGGTGGTGATTATGTTTTTTTTCGATTTCGCGAATCGGATACACGTCCCCCAGAGATTTTTGGAACCTATCGAAATCCAGAAGGAAAAATTACTTCTTGGACGAAGCCTGGTCAAATCCAAATGGAACCCACAAAGCCTTATTGGAAAAGTCCAAATACTAAAATCAAATATCCCCTACACTGGAAAATCCAATATCCAGGTGGTATTTGGATGGTTTCTCCTCTATTCAATGAACAAGAGTTTGATGGAACCAAATCAACCGCGACTATCTATTGGGAAGGTGGGGTGACGGCCGTAGATTCAAAACAAAAAAAGTCTGCGAAAGGATATTTAGAATTGAAAGGTTATAAAAAACCGAAAGAGTGGTGGGAGTTCTAAGATATGTGGAAATATTTTCTAAAACGGTTTTTACTCATCTTTCCTACCTTACTTGGAATTACTTTCCTTGTTTTTTTGATTTCCCATTTTGCTCCCGGTGGCCCACTCAATAGCGAAATTGCAAAATTGAAAGGTAGTGGCAATTTAGCGGGTGCTTCTACCAAACAAATTTCCCAGGAAGAAATTGAACTCATCAAACAAAGGCTTCATTTAGACAAACCAGCACCCGTGGCCTACTTACTTTGGTTAAAACAAATTGTTCAATTTGACTTGGGTGAGTCTCGTTTGCATTCCAGAAAAGTTTCTGATCTCATTGTAGAAAAACTTCCCGTATCACTTTTTTTTGGACTCTCTGGTTTTTTTCTAACGTATTTGATTTGTATTCCTTTAGGGATCCAAAAGGCCCTTAAAGAAGGCAGCCGTTTTGATTTCATTTCTAGTTTTATCATCTTTTTTACTTATTCCCTTCCTGTTTTCGCCTTTGCGATGTTACTTTTGTATGTTTTTGCCTCTGGTGAAGTGTTTTCTTTTTTTCCTTTGGGACATGAAGTCTCCGACTTCTATGAAGATTTGAGTTTTTGGGGAAAGGTAAATGATCGTTTAACTCATATGTTTTTACCTGTGATCTGTTATGTGGTAGGAAGTTTTGCTGTCCTTACCTTACTTATGAAAAACAGTCTACTCGATCAAATTGCAAAGGAATATGTTCGAACTGCTGTTTCCAAAGGACTTAGTTTTTCAGATTCCATTTTTCGCCATGCCTTTCGTAATTCCCTTATTCCAATTGCCACAGGTTTCGGAAGTAATTTAACTTTGATTTTCTCTGGATCCTTATTTATCGAACTTGTATTTAATATTGATGGGATGGGTCTTCTTAGTTTTGAAGCCGTCAGAGAAAGAGATACAGATCTAATGATGGGTTTACTTCTTGCTCAAAGTTTTTTAGGACTGATTGGAAAAATCATCTCTGATTTTTGTTATATACTCATTGACCCGAGGATTGATTTCGAATGAATTTTATTTCAAACCCGGCAAACATTCGTAAGTGGGAAAAGTTTAAAAAAAATAAACGAGCCTATTACTCGATGTTAATTCTTTTTTATACTTATGTTCTATCTTTGTTTTCTCCACTTCTGATCAATAACAAACCGCTATTTGTTTTGTATGAAGGGAGTTTATCTTTCCCTATTTTTAGTTTTTATCCAGAAACAAAGTTTGGGGGAGCAAATCTCACGGAACCCAATTATAAAAAACTAAGTAAGGAATCAAGGTTCCATGATTCTTCCAATGTTATGATATTTCCTCCAATACCTTTTGGTGTGAATGAAGACAATTTAGAAAGTTTAGAAGAAGGAACCAATCCACCTTCTAAACCTACGTTCAGTCATTGGATGGGAACTGATGATCGGGGTCGGGATGTATTCACTCGTATTATTTATGGATATAGACTTGCAATGACCTTTAGTTTGATCCTGATCATCGTGGAGATTTTTCTTGCTTCCTTTATTGGAGGGGTTCAAGGTTATTTTGTAGGGCGACTTGATTTGTTTTTGCAACGAATCATTGAAATCCTATCGGCGATTCCTTTTCTCTATCTGATTTTGATTATGGGTTCTTTTTTTGGGCGAGGGTTTTTTGTATTAATTGTAACTTATGGATCACTTAGTTGGATAGGGCTTAGTTATTATATGCGTGGTGAATTTTTAAAGCTACGCAAACAACAGTTTGTCGATGCGGCAAAAACATTAGGAGCCTCTTCCTTCTCAATCATAATGCGCCATTTGTTACCAAACTCCATTACGCCGCTAGTTACGTTTTTACCTTTTATTTTAATCTCTGCCATCTCCGTTTTGTCGGCACTTGACTTTTTAGGTTATGGGATTCCTGCTCCTAATCCTTCTTGGGGAGAACTTATTGGACAAGGAAGGGAAAGGTTAACTGCTTGGTGGTTGATTACTTTTCCATCAGTGGCACTATTTCTCACCATTTTGTTTTCTGCTTTTGTAGGAGAAGGATTACGCGATGCGTTCGATCCTAAGGATAAGGTGGTTTACGAATGACCAGTATCACAAAAGCCATCGAAGTCAAAGATCTATCCATCCAAATCAAAACAGATGATGGAGTTTTGCCAATTGTTGACAATGTAAATTTTCATTTGGTGAAAGGGGAAACATTAGCTCTTGTTGGGGAATCCGGTTGTGGAAAATCGATCACAAGTTTGGCACTGACACAAATCCTTCCTTCGAACACTACTTTGTACCCTACAGGTTCTATTTTATTTGAAGGTGAGGATTTATTAAAAACCTCTTCGGATCACCTAAGATCAGTTCGTGGGAGAGAAATTTCTTATGTATTTCAGGAACCATTTTCAGCACTAAACCCGCTTCATAAAATTGGAGTCCAACTCACGGAAGGTTTTTTATTACATGGCCTTGGTTCCAAAGAAGAAGCAGAAAAGAAGGCAATTTATCTACTAGAAAGAGTTGGGATTACAGATGCAAAACTGAGACTGGATCAATACCCAAATCAATTTTCTGGTGGTATGTTACAAAGAGTTTGTATTGCTATGGCTCTCATGTGTGATCCCAAAATTTTGATCGCAGACGAACCAACAAGTGCCATCGATGTCACCATTCAATTACAATTGATTGAACTCCTCAAAGAGTTACGAAAAGAAAATGGAATGTCTGTTCTTTTTATTTCTCACGATATTGGACTTGTGAGTCATATCGCCGATCGAATTGCGGTAATGTATGCAGGAAAAATGATCGAACAAGGAACTGTGGATGAGGTGATCGATAATCCCAAACATCCATACACTAAGGCACTCATTGCTGCCTACCCAAGCCATGAAAATATAGGTGAAAAATTAGTTACAATAGAAGGGATCGTTCCTTCACCAAAATCATATCCTTCAGGTTGTCGTTTCCACACTCGTTGTAATCAAAAATTAGAAGTTTGTCATACATCTATTCCCAAGGCGATTCTGATGTCTCAAAACCAATCAGTAGAATGTTTTTTATATGGAGGGAAAGAAAGTGCTTAATGTAAAAGACTTAGTTGTTTCTTATAAACAATCCCAATCTCTTTCCTTCTCTACTAAAAGACTTGTGGCAGTTGAGGGAGTTAGTTTCACAATTCCTCAAGGAAAAATTTTAGGCCTCGTTGGTGAGTCTGGTTGTGGTAAGTCCACAATCGGCCGTGCGATATTATCTTTATTACCTTTTGATTCTGGTTCTATCCAGTTTGAATCTAAGGAAATTAAAAATATTCCCAAAGAAGAACAGAAAGCTCTCAAAAGAAAGATTCAAGTTGTATTTCAAGATCCATATTCTTCGTTAAACCCACGTTTTACGATAGAAGAAATTGTCACTGAGGGTTTACAAATCCATTTCCGAAATTTAAGTATCGCAGAAAAAAAAGAAAAAGCGATTAAGGCTCTTGCGGAAGTCAATTTGCCTTCCGATATTTTACACCGATATCCTCATGAATTTAGTGGTGGGCAAAGACAAAGGATTGCAATCGCAAGAGCATTGATTTTAGAACCTAGTCTTGTTGTTTGTGATGAAGCAGTTTCTGCATTGGATATTTCTACTCAAGCTCAAGTAATTAATAATATTTTGTTATTACGTGAGAAATATGGACTATCTTATTTGTTTATATCTCATGACTTGAACATTGTAAAACACGTATCAGATCGCATCGCTGTCATGTATTTAGGACAAATCGTCGAAGAATGTAGTCGTGATGAGATTAGCAAAACACCACTCCACCCTTATACAAAGGCATTATTTTCTGCCAGTTTTGATTTAAAGGATCGAACCAAAATTTCTGAACCTTTAACGGGGGAAATTCCTAGTTTGATGAACAAACCCACCGGTTGCCGATTTCATACAAGATGTCCCATTGTAAAAGATATTTGTAAAATCCAAGAACCTATGGAAACATTTCCTACACCAACACGTAGAGTGAAATGTCATTTCCCTTTAAAGTAAAATTCTGATGAAATTAAGTATCCGTGACAAAATCAAAGGTGTTGTCGGCAAAATCCTGCTAACGGGAATTTTTGTTTTATCGATGACGATGTTTTTTATTTTGTATCCGCTGCTTGCAGATCCAGATTATTATAAAAAATTAATTTTAGATACGACATACCAACTAACAGGACTTCAGGTAAACTATCAAACTTCGGAACCTGTTTTTTTTCCATTTCCGGGAATTGAACTAGCGGATGTATCAGTAGCCAAAAATGACGATGAGTTGATTAAAGTTCACAAACTTAGGATCGAAGTGTACTATGGTGTTTTTGTAGGACAAGCACTCGAAATTAGAAAAATTTATCTGAATACAGGTACTGTCGAACTGGTACGAGAAAAGGATGAATCCTTTCCTTTGTTTGAACGAATCCTTTCCAAATCAGAAACTAATCTCCAAGAAACTCAAACTAAAACGGAAGAGTCGGCTAACACCAATTCAAAAACCTATTTTTCTAAAACCTTTGCAAACTTTGTAAATCAAATCGAAATTAAAAATGTTACAATTCTCTTTGAAGACAAATTGTATGCACGAAATATCAAATTGTATCTTTGGGAAACAACATTTCAGTTGGACCAAGACTTACGAAACTTAGATATTTACATCTACGGAAAGTTAAACGAAGAAACCATTTCCTTTAGCACAAATATCTTTTTTGTGACTGATGAAATGTCTTATGAATCGGCACGTTTGGAAGGAGAGTTTACATTCCAGAATATTAAAGGAATCGATCTTCACGATATACTCATCATTTTTACGTATGGAGATTTGCGATTTGCAAGGGCAAGTGGCGCCATTCCTTTTTACAAACGGGATGAAACCAAAATTTATGCCATTGCTGATCGGGTACACATTCGTGATTTAGCATTAAAGGATGGAAAACCATTCGCGGATGGTTATGCTTCTACAATCATGAACTATGATATTCTGGAGAGCAAATTGTCTTTTGCTGATATCGTAGTGGATTGGAAAGGAAAATCTAAATTAAACGGATCAGGGTTTGTTAACTTTTTAAAACCACCTCTATCGCCAACAATATCATTTGAAGGGACATCAGATTATTTGGATGTTCCGAGTCTCATCAAAGTCATTAAAATTTGGGTAGATCCCGATTTAGAAAAATCAATCTTAACAAGAAACATTCCAAGCACTGGTTATGTGAATCGAATGAATGTGTATTTGAATTTTAATTTAAGAAATTTAAATGCAGGCGATTTTCATGCTGATTCATTGAAACTAAATCTTCATTATGCAAAACGAAAGTTAAATATTACTAAATATGAATTAAGAGCTTACGAAGGAAATGCTATTGGTACAGGCCACTATCTTTGGGGTAAAAATGCTGGTCTCGAGATCAAAGGGAATATTAAAAATTTAGCCGTTGCTCCTATCCTATCTGATTTATTTAATATTTCACCCATAACCGGAAAATTAGATTCAGAATTTCTTTTATCCTCACCAGCTGATACAGAAGATGGACTCATAAAAAATTTACAAATCACTGGGAATATCAATGCTAAAAATGGTGAATTGTTAAGTTATACCAATATTTTAAAACCAATCAGTTCTATTGGAAGTGTTATCAACTTAAAAAAAATAGATTTCAGTCGAGCAACACCGTATAACGAACTAAAGTTTGATTTTCAATATTCTAAAGAAACAATAGAAGTTAAAAACTTTGCTCTAAAAGCAGATGGAATTGTAGGTTCTGGTGGTGGTAAAATTGGATTCAATAAAAATATAGATATGAGATTTACCATTGCTATGCCTGGTGTTGCGGGTAAGGCTTTAAAACTTCCCATTATCTATCGCGGAACTTACGGAGTTTCGGCACCATTTATTGATCCGATCTGGCTTGGTTCTGTTTATGTGGGGACAATATTTTTGGCAAGTCCTGCAGGTGCCGCTGTTGGTGGGATTGCAGGCTCAGCTATGTCTGAATATGTGAATAAAGCCGTGGATAATGTGACTGGTGGTGTTCAAAGAGGTTGGAAGGGAATCAAGTCACTGTTTGGTGGTAAGGAAGAGGAAGAGCCAGAAAAATAACTTAGTTCTAGTTTTCTCGAGGAAGGATTTTACTTTGATTCCAATACCAATCCTAAATCTGATCTTCGAGTTTACGGGAGTTTTATTCCTCTTCGTTACGAATTGGAATCCCTTCTTTTTTCAGAATTTTTAATGCGTTTGTAGAACCTGAAACGCCCTCTCTGATTTTGTAATCAAAATCCATTTGCCCCTCTTTTTCCAATTCGGTGAAATGGAATCGTTTCGCCCAAGGAACCTCTGCTAGTTTCAAATCGTGAGTTGTGAGAAAAACAATGGCTCTTTTTTCACGGAGAACGGATAAAATTTCACGTGTTGCAATATAACGTTCTTTGGAATTGGTTCCTTTCAAAATTTCATCCAAAAACAAAACCGGTATTTTTTTAGAATCATCAGCTGTATGGATAATGGAAGATAACCTTCTGACTTCACTGTAGAAAAAAGAAACTCCATCTTCCATCGAATCTTGAGATCGGATGAGAGTATGGATCTGAAACTCTGGAAATTCAAATTCTGTTCCAAGTATAGGAGCACCAGAACCGGCAAGTAACAATGACATGGCGATAGATCTAAGGTAAGTTGTTTTCCCACTCATATTGGATCCGGTAACAATCATCAAATCTCCAGGTTCCATTTTGGTAAGTGGATTGAATACACGATTGGACACAGGGAGAAGAGGATGCACTAAACTTTTGGCGCTTAAATTTCCAGTCGATGATGACCCTGCAAAACTAGCTTCTGGGAACAAAAATCCAAAATTCACGAAAGGCAACATAGAATCGGTTTTTATGATTTTGGTTTGGAGATCATTCCAAAGATTTCCAAACTTTCGTTTCCATTTTTCGAGGGATTTGATTTTCCAAAGATCCCACAAACAAATAAGATTCAAAATTAAATGTGGTAAAGGGGAAATGAGTAACTCAGAAGAATCACCGAGCGAAGAAATTCGACCTATCATTTGTTTGGTGGTTTTTCTATCTTTTGCCAAATAAACAAAAGTTTTTTGAAACCTGGAAGCCCCTGAAGAGAGTGCCTTAATTTCTTTCCATTGTTTTAAAGAATCATTTCGGTAGGTAACAAACAAAATTCCATTGATGAGGAGAGTGAGTGGGATAAGAGGTAAGTCAAACAACAATCCCAAGGACATATAAACAGGTGAGAAAACTCCCCAAATCGGGAAAACCCCCTTTAAAAAACCTCTTTTTTTCCAAAACGAATCTTCTGTATTGATGCGAGACAAAGGAAACTTTTCATTTGTCTCCGCCTCGGGTACTAAATATTTACGAAGGAGATGGTATGCGTGATAAGAATTTTTTTGCAGAATGTTTTTGATTTCACCAGGATAGAAATTTAGTTTTGGATCTTCAATTGGTTCTTGTAAAAAACGTTTGAGATAAGTTTGAAATCCAAGTTCAGTGATGGTTGTATCATAAATCCCCAAAAACCCTTGTTTGGTGCAAAGATCCAAATCAATGGAAAGAGGGTGGTTCCGTACGGATTCTGGATATTCCCATACTTCTCTTGTTTTGATTTTTTTGAATTCGCCCTGGAGCCTCGAGAGTTCTTCTAAAATAAAGGTCTGTGTTTTTTTGGCGTATTGGATTTGAATTTTTCGCTTTGAATACAACCTTACCAAATACAGAAAAGGAAGAAGGATCAGAAAAGAATACAAATGCTCTTTCCATGATTGTTTGTTAAGATAACAAAAAAGAACTGCGGCAGAAAAAAATGTGAAAGTAAGGAAGCGAAAGATCGAAACCCTTTTTAGTTTTGTAGAAAGGAATTGGATTTTGTTTTGGTAACGTTTGTTCCTTTGTGTTAGGAACAGATTGGTTGGATTAGTGGAAAAGAGGTCGTTCGTAATTTTCTTCTTCCCTGCGGGAAATCTCGGTATCAAGAACACGAATGAGACTTCCTAAATCATTTAATCTCCATTTGTCGATGAGACGTCCTCTTTCCCGACCAGAAAATTTATTCAAATACAGGGTTCCAAATAGGTCTTCCCCGTACTCGTATGCAACGAAACGCCCGTTCCGTCTGCCAGTAGAATTTTCCAATCGAATCGTCATGAACGAATACCAAAAATCAGATAAAAAAAAATAGTACAAGCAAAATTTTTTGCTTCAGGATATTCATTTTCCGGCGATACATATATTGGGGAAAGGCTACTTACCACGGATGGTTGAGGAACCTTAAAAACAAATACCCCGGAAACCGGAAAGCACGGAGGCTTGTATGGATTTCTATCCCGATATGAATTTGGAGTTTAAAAGCTCCTTTGTGAAGACCAACCAGTTTTTAGCCAACACACAAGACGAAACCCTGCTCCCTCAAATGGGACTTGCAGCACGTAACCTACTCAATCTCGAACAAATGACCAAACTTCGCGAAATTCGCAAACGCCATTTGAAAAAAGGACACCAACGCGAAGGGTTCCACTGGGATTAAACACCTAAATTTCTCTTGACCATCTAAAAGTAGGCCCTATCATAAAGACCGCTTTTAGATGGAGAGATATGGCAAATAACCTAGCAGACGTTTATAAGGAATCCGCAGAAAAATTCGGTCCAAGACCCGCATTCTGGTATAAGAATGCTCAAAAGGATTACCAAGCCCTCACTTACAAAGAACTCTACGAAGACGGACTCGCCCTGGCAGAAGCCCTCATTGATTTAGGAGTTAAGGCCAGAGAACACGTTGGTGTTTTGGCTGATAACCGTATGGAATGGATCATCGCCGATTGTGCGGTGCTCACGGCAGGGGCCGCCAATGTACCACGGGGTTCTGATATTACCGATTCCGAAATTGTTTATATTTTGAATCATTCTGAAGCGAAGATTGTATTCGTTGAAAATGACAAAGTTTACGAAAAATATAAAAACAACAAATCCCAAGTGAAGTCGGTGAAAACTGTCATCATCATGGATAAAGAAACCAAACTCAAATCAGGTGCCGGAATCCTTCATTTTTATGATCTCCTTGAAAAAGGGAGAGAGATGCGTGCCAAAGGAAAACGAGAAGCGGAAAAACGAATGGCCGGAATCAAACCGGACGATTTGTACACTCTCATTTACACTTCAGGAACAACAGGAATGCCAAAAGGGGTGATGCTCATGCATTCCAATATGATCCACCAAATGCATTATGTGGTGCCACGTGTTGCCAAAGTAACACCTGACGATCGTATGTTGTCCATTCTTCCTGTTTGGCATATTTTTGAACGTGTTGTAGAATACTTTGCGATCATCAATGGTGGTTCTACTTACTACACAAAAGTAACGGAACTTCGTAACGACATCCAAAAAGCAAGACCAACCTTTATGGCATCAGCCCCTAGGGTTTGGGAAAGTATTTATAATGGGATTTACACTCGTATCAACGATCCAAAACAAACTCCTCCGGTGAGAAGATTGTTGTTTAAAGTAGCTTACTTCTTTTCGAAGCATTACCATGCAGCGATTCGTTTTCTCAAAGGTTGGGAAGTGGATTATGAAGGAAGAAACATCATTCAATCTTTGGCATTGTCGATTGTATCCATTATTAAATTGTTATTAACTGGTCCTTATACAGTCACAATTCTTTCTTTAGCGGCTGCGCAGTTTGGTTTACCAGAAGAAAGTCCTTTGAAAACTCCATTGTATGTGGTTGCTGGCCTTGGGCTCATTTTTAACTACCTCACACTTGACAGAATCGTTCTTTCAAAAATTCGCCAAGCTACTGGTGGGCATTTACGTGCGACACTTTCCGGTGGTGGTGCCCTCCAAAAACACGTGGATGCCTTTTTTATGGATATCGGGATCACAGTGCTCGAAGGTTACGGTATGACAGAAACAGGGCCTGTGATTTCCGCGCGAACATTTGATCGTCCGATTATGGGTTCTGTGGGTGATATAGTTCCACTCAGCCAAGTACAAATTCGTGATGATGCGGGAAATGTTCTTTGTCATATCGATGACAAAAAGAATATCATCTTTGGTAAGTTAGGTGTAAAAGGTGTGGTTCATCTCAAAGGGCCTCAGGTAATGAAAGGATATTACAAAAATCCAGAAACTACCAAAAAGACCATCGTGGACAATTGGATGAATACCGGTGATATCGGTATGATCAACTTCAAAAAAACACTGACCCTCACTGGTCGTGCCAAAGATACGATCGTACTTCTCGGTGGGGAAAACGTAGAACCAGTTCCTATCGAAAACAAAATCGATGAATCACCTTACATCAAACAATCGATGATTGTGGGCCAAGACCAAAAAGTTTTAGGTGCCATCATTGTTCCTGACTTTGATGCACTGGTTCCTTGGGCTGAAGAAAACGGAATTTCAGAAAAAAATCCTGATAAACTAATCACCAATCCAAAGATCGTTGATTTTTACAAAAAGGAAGTTCGTAATTTTAACAGTGTTAAAACAGGATTCAAAAACTTCGAACAAGTACAGTATGTAACACTCATCACAAAACCTTTTGAGGTCGGTGATGAACTTACTAACTTAATGAAGATGAAACGACACGTGATTACGGAAAAATACAAAGACAGAATTTTGGAACTCTACAAAAACAGTTAATATGAATCCTTTTGCAGAGATCTTTCATGGAGAACGCATCTTGGAAATCAAGATGCAATCCAATGAAAAGAATACTTTCGATTTCGATGCTTTCGTATTATTCGAACAGATTTTAAACAAACACGCAAACAATCCAAATTTGCGTGTTTTGCTTTTTACATCCGCACAAACACAGTTTTTTTCCAATGGGATTGAACCCACTCTTATGTATGGAAAAACAGAATCTGATGTTCGGAAATCCGTTGAACAGTTGTTACGAACTGCCCAAACCTATTTTCAATTTCCAGTTCCCACCATTGCAGTTGTGAATGGACATTGTATGGCAGCGGGAGCAGTGTTTGCATTGTTCTCTGATTACCGATACATGGTGGACAAAGGGGCAAGGATTGGATTTTCCGAAGCCATCGTTGGTCTCAACTTTCCATCCATTCCTACAATTGTTTTACAAGATTTAGTGGGTGTAAAAGTCACTCGCGACCTTCTTTACTCAGGGAAACAAATCAAAGGCCCTGAAGCCAAAGAAATTGGCCTTGTGGATGAATTGTTTACTGCAGAAACATTGTTTGGTGAATCCTTAAAATTTGCTGAGACACTTTCCAAACTCACAAACAATTCTAGTCGTGGAATGAAAACTGCCCAAAGGGAACCTTACCGAAAAAAAATGGAATCCTTGTTCCAAATTGATGCAGACCTTTTTACAAAAGTCATTCTGTCTCATGACGGGCAGGAAGGGTTCCATTCCCTCATTGAAAAACGTAGGCCAAAGTTCATCACTTGAATTTAGGCCTATCTTTCCAGGCGATTCGAAAACTTTTTGTCTTTTTTCTTTTCGTTTGGAACCTTGTGATGTAAAGATGGGTCTTACTTTTAGGCGCTATCCGCTTAAACTTTGAGGTAACTTGCATCTTTCTGAGATTTCCATCCGCAATCCTATTTTTTCTTGGATGATGATGTTCGCCATGGTTCTCCTTGGCGCTATCGGACTTTCTAGACTTGGGCTCTCCCAGATGCCCAATGTTGACTTTCCTGTGGTCAATATTGTTCTCACATTACAAGGAGCCAATCCCTCTGTAATGGAGTCAGACGTTGTTGATCCGTTGGAAGAAGTTCTTTTAACGGTGGAAGGGGTCGAAGAAATCCGATCTACTTCTAATGAAAGTGCTGCAACGATCACCGTAGAACTTGGGTTAGATAGAGATGTGGATGTGGCTCTACAAGAAATCCAAACTAAAATTGCACAGGTTCAAAACAAACTTCCCGATGCACTGGATCCCCCAATATTATTAAAAGCAAATCCAGATGATACACCCATCATTTGGGTTGCTTTGACTGCTGAGGGAAAAACGGATCAAGAGAAGATGATTTTTGTGAAATCATACCTCAAAGATAAATTTCAGAAAATTCCTGGAGTTGGTGAGATTTTACTTGGGGGTTATGTAGACAGAACCATCAACGTTTATTTGGATCCTAATCGACTTGCTCGCAATGAACTAACAGTAGATGACATTGCAAATACATTGTTGGAACAAAATATCGAGGTTCCATCAGGTAAATTAGAAAACAAAAAATCAGAAGTTTCACTTCGTGCGGTGGGTGATGTACCTACGGTGGAGCAACTTTCTAATATTTATATCAATTCACGTACTGGTTCGGCAATGTACCGCCCGGTGAAATTAAAAGAAGTCGCATCCGTAGAAGATGGGTTAGATGAAGTTAAACGAATTAGCAGGTTTAATCGAATCCCAGCTGTTGGTTTGGGTATCAAAAAAATCAAAGGTTCTGATGCCGTTGCCGTTGGAAAAGCAGTAAAATTAAAAATGGAAGAACTCAAACCCTTTTTACCGAAAGGGTATAATTTGAGTATTGCAAATGATAATACAACGTTTATCAGTGAATCAGTTGAAGAACTTATTTTCACTTTAATTCTTTCTATCATATTAACAGGTTTAGTTTGTCGTTTATTTTTGGGAAGTTGGAGTAGTACAGGAAATGTTTTACTCGCCATACCCACATCCATCATTGGAACATTTTTAGTTTTATATATACTTGGGTTCACATTAAATACATTCACATTACTTGGTTTGTCATTGGCAGTGGGTATTGTTGTAGACGATGCTATCATGGTGCTCGAAAACATTAGCCGGCATAAAGAAATGGGTAAAACTTGGTACAAAGCATCCCTGGAAGGTGCAGCTGAGATTCGTTTTGCGGCACTTGCAGCAACACTGGCAATCATTGCGATTTTTTTGCCCGTTGCCTTTATGCAAGGAGTGGTCGGCAGATACTTTTTAGAATTTGGAATTACCGTAGCAGTGGCAGTTGTACTTTCTTTGTTTGAAGCACTTAGTTTTACACCTATGCGTGCTTCCAGATACAAAGACAAAGAAAAATCGAAATCAAAACAAAAACTTCAAATGGTAGATGAAGTATCAAATTGGAAAGCGAATCGATTGATTCAATTGTTTTTGAAGTTTTGGGATCAAATCGGGATTTTTAAAATCTTAGATCCAATTATGGAAACCTTTCTTAAAAAGGCAGAAGTATTTTATGAAGATACACTAAAGTATGTCATTCGATATCCAATTACAATATTAGTTGTTTCTACTTTGGTATTTATATTTTCTCTTGGATTTTTTCTGTTACTAAAAAAAGAGTTCATTCCCTCCCAAGATTTGGGTAGGTTCATTCTGCGTGCTAAATTACCTGTCACAACCTCTATTCAGGGAACAGACTCTGCTATGCGAAAGGTAGAAGAATATTTACTTTCTAAACCTGGGATTGAAAGGTACATGGGCAATGTCGGTGGATTTGATGGATCAGAATCTAATGCTGCCATGTTTTTTGTTTCGATGCAATCTATGGGCAAACGACCCATCAGTTCCAAAACGGGAAAAGAAATCACACAAAATGAAATATTTGAAGATTTGCGTAAAGAATTAAAACCCATTGTACCAGAAGCAAAATTTACGATTATCGATATTTCGCAAAGAGGTTTCAGTGCAGGGCGTGGATATCCAGTAGAACTTGTGTTAACTGGTCCTGATTGGGATGTTTTAGCAAAAGTTTCAGACAAAATAAGACTGAAATTGGAAGAGGAAGCTGTTTTACAAGACATCGATACAGATTATGTTTTGGGACAAGACGAACTTCGAATTTTACCAAACCGTGATGCCGCCGCTGCAAGAGGTGTGAGTATGGCTAATATTGGCAATACGATTGGACCTCTTATGGGAGGAAAAAAAGTAAGTAGATTTACAGAAAATGGTAGGAGTTATGATGTTCGAATCAAAATAAATAAAGCCCAAGGTGAAAATGCAGACATCATACCCAATATCAAAGTAAGAAATACTTATGGAGAATTCATTCGTTTGCAAGAAATTTTGATATTTGAATCCAAAAAAGCCTTAAAGAGCATTACAAGAGTTAACCGAGACAGGGCGATAAAATTATTTGGCAACCCTCCTATTCAGTTGGGACAAACTGTATCCATGGAAAAATCTATAAAAATTGCAAAAGAATACCTTCCCGAAGGATATTCCGTTGCCGTTTCAGGTTCCGCAAAAACTGCGAATGAATCTACTAACGGTTTAGTCTTTGCACTTTGTTTAGGAATTTTAATTTCCTATATGGTACTAGCTAGTCAGTTTAATAGTTTAAAACAGCCTTTGTATGTCCTCCTTGCAATGCCTTTTAGTTTTTCTGGGGCCCTTGTTGCACTGTATGTAACGGGACAAACGTTTAATATGTATAGTTTTATCGGCCTAATCATGTTGTTAGGTCTTGTGAAAAAAAATTCTATCTTACTCGTTGAATTCGTAAATTTTGTGCGTTCCCAAGGTAAAAACATAAAGGATTCCATATTAGAAGGTTGCCCGGTTCGTTTGAGGCCGGTTCTTATGACTTCCTTCGCATCCATTGCTGCGGCCATTCCTCCTGCACTCGCATTGGGTCCCGGTGCAGAAACAAGAATCCCTATGGCCGTGACTATACTCGGCGGTTTGATACTATCCACTCTCATTACGTTTATTGTGGTGCCTGCAGCTTATGTATTATTTGAAAAAGAGAATCCAAAATGAATTTAGTGAATAGTTATTTATTTCGATTTTGTCTGTTTTTGGTTGGTTCTCTTTTTGTTTCCTTCTGTTCATCTAGTCCCGATATAAAAGTAGGTGATGGTGTTGTTGAAGATAGTTTAAGGAAGATAACTGGTGTTACTACAAAAGATTTAGAACGAACATTGTCTAAAAATTCGATGGGTTTGGATGATTTGTTTGTGTTAGCTGTGGAAAAAACAGAAAGAATTGCCCTTAAAAATGAAGCCACAAACCAAGCTAAGTATGGAAAAAATAGAGCCATGGCTGGATTTTTACCCACTTTATCTTATGTTTATAATAAGTTTTATTCCATTCCTGGTCATACTGCTGATCCAACTCCTTTGGATAATTATAAAACATACCAAGCGATACAAAGTGAGAATTATGCAGCTCTTTTACCATCCAAAACAACCTCATCCAATCTTCCCCCAACAGTAGGAGCAGGTTCTCGTTTGTTATTAAGTTTTCCATTATCAAATGGGCTTTTGGCTTATCAAGATTACAAAGCGTATACAAGTTTGGCGGAACAAAGAAGAATGGAAGCCAAGTTCGAAGCAGGAAGAATGTATATGGAAATTGCATTGGCATATTATAATGTTTTGCAATTGGAAGATAGTTTAAACCAAGCTGAAGAATCTCTAGTTTTACATATGGAAGCTGTGAAAGAAAAAAGAAGACTTTTTTCTCTTGGCAGAATACTTCGTTACGAACTTTTAAATGCTGAAACAGCAGTCACCAATGCCCAGGCAGTATTAGAAGATACAAGGTCACAACTAGAACAAGTTCAATTGGCTTTATCAACCATGGTCGGAATGGAATCTACGATCACTTTGGAAAATTCTGTTCCTCGTTTTAAATCACCTAATATTGAAAATGTGGATGATATTCTAGTGAAACGGTATGATGTGATTTCATCCAAAAAGGGAATAGAGGTAGCCAAAGCAAACGAAAGTAAGGCCATGTTCGGTTTTGCTCCCAATGTCGCAGTAAATACTTTTTATTCTTTTCCTACACCTGGGCAAACACATAGCAAAGATGTGACAGCTCAACTTGCCATAACCATGCCACTCACACCACTGACTCAATATGCAGATTTAGAAATGGCAGAATCGGCAACCAAACAAGCAAAGTTGACCGCTTCACAAACAAGAAGAGCTGCCGTTCAAGAAATCCAAAATGCGATACAAAGTTTAAAGAATTCGGAAAAGTTATTTGGGATTTATGAAAAGGCATACCAGTTTGCATTGGATACATTAAAAAGCCAAGAGTCGGCTTATCATTTGGGACGAACAAGTTTGGCAGATTTAATCGGAACCAGAATTAGTACTCTCAATTCCAAAATGGCATTACAAAAAATAAATTACCAAATGCATTTAAATCGAGTGGTACTAGGTGTTGCCACAGGCGAATTGCCCCTCCTTACAGATTCACAATCTTCTGAAGAATGATTTAGAGTGATGAATTTAAACATTGTAATTTGTCTAATATGTTATACAAATTCAACATTCAGAAGAGTATATTGCGGTTACAGTCGTTGTTCAAAATATTTGGTTTAAAAATCTGGATTTTGATAGTATAACGATATAGCTTAAAATTTGAGGAAAAAAATGGCAGAAACAAATCATTATTACAACGCAACGGATCTTGGAAAATTTGGTGAGATCGGACGTACGAACCCTGCTTTAGCAGAAAAGTTTTTTGCTTATTATGGTGCTGTGATGGCGGAAGGGGCATTAACTGAAAGAGAAAAAGCACTGATTGCTTTGGCAGTTTCTCATGCATTAAAATGTCCGTATTGTATTGATGCCTACACATCCACATCTCTCCAAAAAGGTGCCAATGAAGCACAAATGAATGAAGCGGTTCACGTGGCTGCAGCAATGGCTGCCGGAATCAATTTAGTTCATAGTGTTCAAATGCAAAACAAAATAGACGAACTTTCTTTTTAGTTATGGAAACGAAGGAACAACTTTCCACCTTACAATCATTCAGTGGTAAAAATTTTTCCGATTCTGTCGGACATTCTATACATGCTCGTTCTCTAAAGGTTTTTCAAATCAATGTGGGTAAATGGTGCAACCAAGCCTGTCGGCATTGCCATGTAGATGCATCACCCATACGAACTGAGATGATGGATAAAGCCACAATCGATTTGTGTTTGGAAATTATCGCAAAAACACCAGGGATAGAAACTGTAGATATCACGGGTGGAGCACCGGAAGGAAATCCTCATTTTAAGGATTTGGTTTTAGGTGCGAGAAAACTGGGCAAACGAGTGATGGATCGTTGTAACTTAACCATCCTTGAAGAACCAGGAAATGATTGGTTGTATGATTTTTTAGCATCCAATCAGGTGGAAGTTGTATCTTCATTACCGTCATTCATTGAAAGTACGACGGACAACCAGAGAGGAAAAGGAGTTTATCAAAAATCCATTACCGCATTAAAGAAGTTAAATGCTCTTGGTTATGGAACAAAACTCCCTTTAAATTTAGTTTATAATCCAAACGGTTTATTTTTAGGTTCCGGCCAATCCGTTTTAGAAAGAGAATACAAAGAAACTTTGCAAAAAAAATACGGAATCGTATTCAACCAATTGTTTTGTATCAATAACCTTCCGATCAGCCGATTTTTAGGTGCTCTCGTTCGGGGTGGTAAATTTGAAATGTATATGGAAACTTTAGCCAATGCCTACAATCCAGCCACTGTAGAAGGTCTCATGTGTTTGGATCAAATATCTGTAGGTTATGACGGTTCTGTGTATGATTGTGATTTCAATCAAATGTTAGATTTGAAGTCTCAAAATGTAAAACATCTAAAGGATTTCGATTTGCAATCTTTCCTAAGTCGAGATATCGTAGTAGCAAATCATTGTTACGGATGTACTGCCGGCGCGGGATCCAGTTGTGGTGGGGAGATTGTTTAGATGTCGATTCAAAATGAAAAAGATCTTCAAGGGATATTAAAAGCTGGAAAGTTTGTCGCGAAAGTTCGTGAACTTTTGAAACTTCTGGCTAAACCTGGAGTGTCTACTTTGGAACTAGACAACGTTGCAAAACAGGAATTTGAAAAAGCAGGAGCATTTTCCGCACCTAAGTTTGATTACAAATTTCCTGGTTATACTTGTATCAGTACCAATTTTGAAATCGCACATGGGATTCCCAAAAAAGAAACCATCTTAAAAGATGGAGATTTAGTGAATATTGATGTATCTGCCAAACTAGATGGTTATTATGCCGATACAGGAATTTCTTTTGTTGTGGGTCAGTCCAACGCTTCTCTTCAAAAACTTTGTGAAACAGCAATCGAAGGAACGATGCGTGCCACAAAACAAGCGTTTACTGGAAATTATCTACGAAACATTGGAAGAGAAATTCATTCTGCCGCAGTAGAAAATGGATTTACAGTCATTAAAAATTTAGCGGGCCATGGAACCGGAAAAAAACTCCATGAAGAACCTCAAGTTTTGGTTTATGAAGAAAAACGTGACCAAAGAAAATTGGGGAACGGACTTGTTCTTGCGATTGAATCTTTTATTTCTACAGGAAGCCAAACTGCTTACGAAGAAGAAGATGGTTGGACACTGGTTGCCAGCAATCGTCGAGGGGAACTCAGTTATGTAGCACAGTGTGAACATACTGTCATTGTCCAAAACGGAAAACCCATCATCGCTACATTATAAATTCCTTGTCCTTGGAAATCATCGAATCTGGCGCTTCTGCGAAAGAGGCGAAAGGTGTTCTTATCATTTGGCCAAGTACTGGCGGTAACGCGAGATCGTTTCGGATCCGTGATTCCGAACTAGAAACTTTGGGGTTAAGACTCATTCGGTTCAATCCTCCTTCTCATGGAAATTCAAAGGGAATTTACGATCCCAGAACCGCCATATCGTTGTTAGATGTATATCTGAAAGAACGTGGATATACAAACAAAGAATTGTATGGGATTGGGCATAGTGGAGGAGGTGCGGCACTTATGATGTATGCCAATTTAGTTCCTTTTCGAAAACTGTTTTTACTTTCCCCTATTTTGGATAGTGTTCTTAGCCTTCGGTATTTGTATGAATCCCATTCGATTGAGGAGTTCAGTCGACTTCTTCTTTTGCCAGATGTTTCTGATGATGTGGCTCCCAACAAACAGATATTAGAGACACTTGCCATTCCACAGTGGTTAGAAGATGGAAAAATCGATCATCTCAAAGTTCAGATTCAAAACTCTAGAATTCGGTTAGAAGACCTATCCATATTTTTGAAGAATCTTTTTTTACCTGGATTTGTAGTGGATGGATCAGTCATACAAAAAAGAACCAATTACACAATCTTTCTTCCGAAAGAAGATAAGTGGTTTCCAAAAGAATATAGCATCAGTTTTGCAAAAGAGAACGGACTGCACTGTATCGAAATTCCAGATGCCCCCGACCATTTTTTTTCATCCACTTGGCTTTCCGTTTGGAAACAGATCCAAAAGATTGGCTTTTAAGAGAAAGCGTTCCGATCCAACCAAGAATTTCATTTAATTAGTTTACAAATGAATTAGAGTCATTTAGAATCTCCACCTGTATCTTCAGAACTTAGATTTTGGTTCTGATACAAAAGGAGGATTTGTGGAAACCATTTATCTTACACTCATTGGATTTACACTTTGGGCACTAGGGCTTGGGGTATTTTTAACTTCTTACCGAGGTGTACTCGTGTTATTCGGTAAAAAAAAGTCGAATGAATTCCCTGCAGGGATCCAACACGGTTCCAATTTTAATTGGAGACTCAACAGGGCTCACCTCAACAGTTTGGAAAACCTACCCTTGTTTGTGGCAGTGGTTTTTTTAACCGCTAACTTAGGTATGATTGATAATTTTGTGAACCAAGCAGGTCTTGTGATTTTAGGAGCAAGGGTTTTACAATCCCTCACTCATCTAACTTCTACAAGTGTTCTTGCTGTGAACATTCGGTTTACATTTTATATGATTCAAATTGTAACCTATATCGTTCTACTGGTACGTCTTTTTTAGACACCTTCCCGTTTTAGATCACGGCTCATCAGAGCTTTGACCACTTCTTTCGGATCTTTATCTTCGTATAACATTCGATAGACTTCCTGGGTGATGGCCATTTCCATACCCAGTTTGTCCGAAAGATTTTTTGCGGATTGAGTGGTTTTGACACCTTCCGCGACTTCGTTCATAGAAGCTAAAATATCTTTTAATTTTTCACCTTTACCCAAACGAAAACCCACGGTTCTGTTCCGTGATCCTTCTCCACAACAAGTAAGAACCAAATCTCCCATCCCCGATGGCCCAAGGAAAGTCATAGGATCGGCACCCATTTTGATTCCCATCCTTGTGATTTCGTTTAACCCGCGTGTGATGAGAGCTGCCCTTGTATTTTGACCAAAACCAAGACCGTCGGCAACCCCTGCTGCAATGGCAATGACGTTTTTTAAAGCGCCACCCACTTCGACACCCACAACATCGGGAGTCCAATAAGTACGGAAATAAGTAAAACTAAAGATCTCTTGCACTCGTTTGGCGGTGGCTTCGTTTTTGGAAGCAATCGAAACAATGGTCGGAACTCGTTTCACCATTTCTTTGGCAAAACTTGGCCCCGAAAGATAAGAAAGTTGGGAATGGAATTGTCCCGGAAGTTCGGATTCAAAAATCTCGGAAACAAGTCTTAGGCTTTCGTTTTCGATCCCTTTGGAGGCAGAAACAATGGGCACTTTTGGTGGGATATGATCTTTGATTTCTCTCAGAATTCCGGAAAGAGCGTGGCTTGGGGGAGCAGAAACAATCATGTCCTTGTCTTTCACAACATGGATGAGGTTGGTATCTGCTTTGAGTTTATCCGGAAGTACCAAATCGGGCATATGTTTGGTATTCATATGGTTTTCATTGATGGATCTTGCTTGATCCTCGCTTCTGGTCCAAAGGGTAACGTCATAACCCTTGTCCGCTAAAATACTACCTAGTGCAGTGCCAAAACTTCCGGCGCCAATGATACCAATCTTCATGAGTTCAGTATTCTAAATCTGCTTTCCAAAAAGGCAATAGAAAATAAAATTAAAATATGCTTTTAACGGATCTTCTCCGTTTCAATCCACTGAATCTCTTTTTGCCACCCAAAGTGGTCCCAAAGAGTAATTATAAGGTTACCTTGCTTCTTGGTAGCTTACGTAAGGTCATATCGACAGAGATCATTGCAGAGGATCCCGATTTAGAGAGTTTGGAAGTCTCTTCTGCCAAGGGTGAAGTCATATTGACCGGGGTTTATCGAATGGGATGGCTCTGGATTGCCCGTTTTTTAAAGGTCGATTCCATTCGTTACCGCGTCCGCCTAAAGCCAGTTTCAGTCAAAGACAATCGGGCTCGGTTAAAAATTGTAGGTTATAGAGTTTGGGATACCAAACCAAGGCGATTTGATTTTGTTAGGTGGTTCGGTAAAGTAGATCCGTTTCATAAAAAAAAGGTTTTTGAATCTATTCTTTATGCTGCCCCTCATCTTCTTTCGATCACTGGTTTGCAGTGGGAAATTTTATTTGATCTAAACTATTTTTTGAATTTGGTTCCTTCCATTGCCGGTAAAATTGATATCCAATACATCGTCGGTGATAACAACGAACTGTATATATTTGTAAGATCATCTACCATTCTAAAACCACTTGTGGATTTTTTTGGTCCTGAATATTTGAAGATCGATTATATCGAAGAAGATCGCGATATCCAGATGTTACTTTGGGAAAATGAATAAATGAAAATCATTTATCTAACGGATATCCATGATGGTCTTCATGGTTTAAAACGAATCCTGCAAACAACAGAAGCAGATTTGTATTTGTTTTCCGGAGATATTATTTATAAGGCATTTTTTTCTTTTGATCGTATCATCGATTTTTGTGGAGTCCAAGAAGAGTTATATTATTTGTTAACGGAACGTAAAGACGATTCCACTCCTTTTGATTTTACAACTCATGCCATTCGTTTTCCAGAAAAGTATTCCACTGCCATTGTAGAAAAATCGCAAAAGTATCGAGATTTGTATAAACTCGCTGCCAAAACGATGAAAGAAAAATATGAAATCATCGAAAAACTAATCATCAAATATGCTAAGTCGCCTGTTTATTGTTTGCCTGGGAATTATGATTTAGATTTACAATACACCGAACTTTACCAACGAGAAGTTCATCGAAAAAGTTTTGATTTTGGAAATTTAAAAGTTTCTGGTTACGGTGGGGCTCCCATTTGGACATCAGGGATTCCTGAAAAACTAACAGTTGTTTTTCACGAGTATACCAAAAACGGAAAAAACTATAGTGAACCAGAAGACTTCTTTCGACAAGAAATGCCAGACATTTGTTGGATTCATAACCCGGCTTATGGATACTTCGATAACATTCCTGGAGTAGGAAAATGTGGGAGCCAAGGGATTCGTCGGTATTTGGATGATGAATCTCCTTCTCTTGTGGTTTCGGGTCATGTACATGAAGACCAAGGAATCAAAAAAACTAGAAATACCGTATTCATCAACCCATCAAACTTTGGTGCTGTGGATTCTTTACATGGATTTCAAGAAGGTGGCTATTATGCAGAAATCATCATGGAAGGTAAGGATGTAGTACAATCCAATCTTTGTCAATTACGAGGTGAGGATTGGCATACACTTATCGAAGTGGATTGTACAGAAAAACATTTGAAACTAATTTCTCAAAATCCCATTTCCACAGTGAGTTCCGAAGATTACATTCGAGGTAATTAAATGGTTACCTTCCTTACGATTTGTGGTGTCCTAATTACAGTAGCCTTCTTTTTGTATGCTCTCTCCGCTGTTGACAACCAGAGTTTAGACAAAAAAGAAAAGGAACGCCTTGCAAAAGAAGGAAATTTGCGTGTAGGTGATCCAAGAAAAGTTTATGGAAAGGAAAAAGATCCAAACCTTCCCAGACTTCGCCTATGTCCTGTTTGTGGGACTGTGTTAAACAAAAATGAATTTTTATATGCTGCGATTTCTGCTTATACAAACAGTGAAGGGAAAAAACAGGCACAAATTTATGGGTGTAAGTATTGTTATTTGATTTTGGATTCAGAAAAAAACACAACTGATTCTTCTTCGGTAAATGACAATGGGTTTGGTCCTCCGAAACCTACGGATGAGTTATGAAGCAGGGACTCGATCTATCACAAAGTTTATCTTCTCTGAAAGGGATTGGACCCAAAAGAAAATCAATCTTATTGGAACACGGAATCTCAACTTTCTTTGAACTCCTTACTTATTTCCCTCGCCGTTACCTAGATCGTAATTTTACAAAAGACATCATTCTTAAGCAAGGGGATGTGGTCACCTTACTTGGAACTATTGCAGACAGTTACATTGTACATGGAAAAAAAAGTCGGTTATTAGTTGGATTTAGAACGCTAAACAACGAACGTATCAATTTGGTATTCTTTCGTGGGGTGAATTTTTTTCATAAGATTTTTACGGTCGATCGAAAGGTTGTCGTTTCAGGAAAACTAGAATACTTTAAAGGATACCAGATTCTCCATCCTGAGTATGAATTTTTATCGGACAAAGAGGATCCGGAAGATTCCATCCATGCAGGTCGTATCATTCCTCTTTATCCATCCACAGAGGCATTAAAAGAAGAAGGCCTCGATTCCAAGGGACTAAGGAAACTTATGTTTCAGGTTTTGGAAGGGGGAGGGATTCCTGAAAATCTCCCAACGAAAATCATCAAAAAACGAGAGTTAATCGGTCGAGACAAAGCTTTCCATGAAATCCATTTTCCCGAAACCATGGAAGCCGTACAAATTGCACGAAAACGATTTGCTTACGAAGAGTTTTTTTATTTCCAAAGGTTATTGTTGTACAAACAAAGAGAACGTCAAAAAGTAAAACGGTTGTTATGGCCATTACCCAAATCCCCTTCAAGGGAGAATTTGGAAAAAAATCTTCCCTTCGAATTGACAGAAGATCAAAAAGTCGCCGTAAATACCATTCTATCCCAAACGAGTTCTGATTCACCGGCTGCCTTTTTACTCCAAGGGGATGTGGGTTCTGGAAAAACCATCACCGCACTTCTGATCGGTCTTCATTATATTGATAATCATATCCAAGTTGTGTTCTTAGCACCTACGGAAATTTTGGCGCGCCAACACTACCAAACCATATATAAATTTATGGGAAATATGCCTTTCCTTGGCATTGAACTGCTGCTTGGTGGTGAAAACAAAAAAACTCGTTTGGAAAAACTGACAAGGATCAAAACAGGAGAATCTAATATCATCATTGGAACTCATTCTTTATTACAGGAAGATGTAATCTTTTCTGACCTTGGACTTGTTGTGATTGATGAACAACATAAGTTTGGTGTGGACCAAAGAGAAACGATTCGTTCTAAAGGAAAAAATCCTGACATCCTCGCAATGACGGCCACACCAATCCCTCGAACCCTTTGCCTGACTTTATATGGGGATCTTTCACTTGTAAATATCAAAACCAAACCAAAGGGCCGTAAACCCATTGATACAAGATGGTATAAAGAAGACCGAAGGACTGGTGTTTACAATTCCATACGTAAGTATGTGAGTTCAGGAAGACAATGTTATATTGTATATCCATTAGTAGAGGAATCAGAAAAGGTAGATTTGGAATCTTGCACGGTTGCTTATGAAAATTTACGAACCAATGTGTTTCCTGATCTAAAAATTGGTTTGTTGCACGGGAAAATGAAAAGTGCAGAAAAAGAATCTGTTATGGAGAAATTCAAATCGGGAGAGATCCAAATCCTTGTCACAACAACAGTTGTGGAAGTGGGAGTGGATGTTCCGAACGCAACAATCTTGGTTGTGGAACATGCGGATCGATTTGGAATTTCCCAGTTACACCAGTTACGTGGTCGTGTGGGAAGAAGTGATATCGAAAGTTTTTGTATTCTAATGACAGGCGATTTTATTAGCGATGAAGGACGAGATCGTTTGGAAGCACTTGTCGCATCTAATGATGGATACTATTTGGCTGAAAAAGATTTAGCCATCCGAGGACCTGGTGAACTTCTCGGAGTCAAACAAAGTGGACTTCCGGAATTTAAAATTGCTGATTTGGTATCGGATCGGAACCTACTGGATGAAGCTAAAGAGGATGCTTCCTCTTTTCCTTTGGATGATCCAACTGAACTTACAGAATTAAGTACAAGATTCAGTGAAGGCAAATTTTTATTTGCGAATTAATCCTAAAATTTTTAATGAACTTAACTATGTTCCAAACTAAGTATCTATTCTTCTTATTGGTTTCTTTATTTTTAGTTTGCGGAGAAAAGCCAGTCAAACCGAACAAAACAGATTTGTATTTAGGAATCGAAAAAAAATCCTATTTGACCGGAAAATTTAATTCACCAGGTCCATTAGCACCTGTTATCTTAGAAGAAAATGAAAAAGAACATTTTCTCCGTCCTGATGTCAAAAAAGCCCTTCACCAAATGATAAATGATTTTGAAGATTCCAAACCAAGTTCTTACAAACAACATATCTTTTTGGTTTCTTCCTTTCGTAATTTTACGCACCAAAAAGGAATTTGGGAGTCTAAGTTTACTGGTAAAAAAGCCATGCGGATACCCATCAAAGGAAAAACTCCAGAAGAAATCACTAGTTTGATTTTAGAATTTTCTAGTGCTCCTGGAACTTCTCGCCACCACTGGGGAACCGATTTTGATATCAATGCATTGGACAATGGTTACTTCGAGGAAAATGGAAAAGGGAAAATCCTTTACGATTGGTTAAAAGAAAATGCATCTAAGTATGGATTCTGCCAACCTTACAGTCGTTTATCGACAAGAAATAACAAAGGATACCAAGAAGAAAAATGGCATTGGTCTTATGCTCCCATTTCCAACCAACTCACCAAAGAATGGGTAAAAGGATTTGAATCAGGGGAGATCCAATTAACAGGAAGTTTTTTAGGTGCTGATGTTTTAGGAAACCGGGCTTTGGACTATGTTCGTTCCATAAACCCGGATTGTGAAAAAATTCAAAACCCTTCGTTATAGGGTTTTGTAGCGACTCCACATACTAGAAAGTAAAGTTTCTGCATCACTGTAAATTGGTTTCCAGTTCAAAAGTTCTCTCGCTTTTGCAGAGGATGCCAATAGTTTTGCAGGATCACCCGCTCGCCTAGGACCTGTTTTGTGGGAAATGGTTTTTCCAACTACTTTTTCAGAAAGATCTGCCATCTCTTTGACTGAATACCCAGCTTCCGATCCTAAATTCACCGTTAAACTTTGATTTTTCGTCATGATATAGTTCAGAGCTAAAACATGAGCCTTGGCTAAATCGGAAACGTGGACGTAGTCACGAACACAAGTTCCATCTTCTGTTTCGTAATCGGTTCCAAAGATTTCATAACCGTTTCGAATTCCAGAAGCCGCTTCCATGATGATGGGTAATAAATTCGCAGGAGTTTTTTCAATTCCTTTGATTCTACCTTTTGGATCATAACCTGCGGCATTAAAATAGCGTAATCTTGCTGATTTTAAACCTTTTAACTTATCAAACCATTCCAAGTTTTCTTCAATACATAACTTTGTGTATCCATAGTAGTTCTCTGGATTCAAAGGATGTTTTTCATCGATAGGAAGGTATTTAGGTGCTCCATAAACAGCTGCTGATGAAGAAAAAACAAAATACTGACAACCGTAATTTACCATTGCATCTAATAAAGTAAAGGTTCCATTTAAATTGTTTATCGTATACTTAAGTGGATCTGTCATGGATTCACCTGCTGCCTTCCAAGCCGCAAAGTGAAACACTGCATCTATTTTTTTTGTAAATGCCTGTTTTAAAATTTCAGGATTTTGGATTTCACCTTTGATGAATTCATTTCCAGGAAACAAATTGGCTTCGTTTCCTTTTTCCATATCATCCACAACTAGGATCTCATGACCAAGTTCCATTAGTTCTAAAACAATATGACTTCCAATGTAACCGGCTCCCCCGGTAACGAGAACTCTCATTCTTCGTCAGATCCACCAGATACAAATCGATGATCGACAACACCACGTTTGCTTGATTCAAAGAATGCGATAATTTTTTGGACTTCTGGTGCAGGATTTGGATCCTTTTTTAGTTCAACAAGCGCTTGTTTGGTGTTGAATCCACTATGGTAAATGACTTTATAAACTCGTTTGATTGCTAAACGAACATCGGCAGAAATTCCAGCTCGTTTCATACCCACAACGTTCAAACTCACTACTGCCCCAGGATGTCCATCGACAGTTGCGTAAGGAGGAACATCTTTGACTACTTTAGTGAGTCCTGCTAACATTGCATAATCAGAAACACGTACAAATTGGTGGACTCCGACAGAACCGGAGATAAAAACTTTATCACCAATCACAACGTGACCTGCAAGCATCGTGTTTTGTACCATAATGTTGTGGTCACCAACGATCACATCATGGGCTATATGAACATTCCCCATTAGATAGTTATGGTTCCCGATGGTTGTAGCTTTTCCTTCTACGGTTCCTCGATGGAAGATTATGTTTTCTCGAATGATATTGTGGTCACCAATTTCCAAATAGGTCTTAGTTTCCGGTTTGAAGGCTAAATCTTGTGGTAATCCGCCGTAACTTCCCCCTGAAGAGAGTTTGTTGAACTTACCAATCCGAGTTCCCGATAGGATTTTGACATGGGATTCAATGACGGTTCCTTCGCCGATTTTGACATCTTTTTCAATGATACAAAAAGGTCCTACTTCTACGGACTCATGGAGTTCCGCCTTCGGATCGATGATGGCAGTGGGGTGAATTTTCATAGTGTTTTACAAAAAAATACGATTCCGAAGCCATGGAAATGATTTTTTAAAATGTAATTTACACGCTTTTAAGAGTCTGTTTACTTTTGGTAGGAAGGTGTAACTTGCTAATAGATTGGTCTCGAATAGAGTCTTTAGTGGATATAAACGATCCGGAAGACCAGGCTTGGTTAAAAGAGATGATGACCTCTCTTTTAGAAAATATGGCAACTCGGGTTGAAAATTTAGGTAGGCTTCTTGTCTCCAAAGAACCCAAGGAATTGCAGGCGGAGTTACACCAAATCAAAGGTGTGGCTGCTAATTTTGGTTTGGCAGCACTTTCTGAGGTTGTGGTCAAAGCTGAAGGTTTTGCCAAAACAGGTGAGATTGATTCCGCTGTGGAAGAAGGGAACAAAATTGCCGCTATCTGGGAATCCACCAGACAAGAATTAGAAAAAAAGTTTTCTAAATAAAATCCATTAGTTTGCGGTCGCCATTTCCACGGCCGTCTTACTACCGTTATAGACTCCCTCTACAATATTTTTTATGACTGATTCGTTCATTCGAAGTAACAAATCGTCTGAATCTGTAAATATTTGGATTAGTTCTTTGGCATGGATCACTTCACGACATTCCACCGTGCCTTCTCCCAGTTCTAAGGATCGAAGCACAGACGCTGCTTCATGATCACCCACTCTACGAATGAATAGTTTCGGCACAGGATAGAATGCAAGTTCAGAAGGTTTTGTGACAAGGACATCTGCGATACGGATGAGTTTGTCAGTGGCAGAAAATGCTTCTGTATGCGATGGAAAATGAAACAAAACCACTGGTGGATTGTTTTCATTATCTTCCGAACGAAGAGGATGGCGTTGGATGAAATGAATTAAATCTTCCCAAGTGTTGATGGATAAATAAGGAATTTTTTGTAGAATTAAATATTCTTCAATGGATTTGAGAATTTTGGAATGATCACCCGTGTTGATCCAAAAAACAGCTTTTTTATTTTGTAGATTCTTTTTACTCAAACGAATTAAATCTAATACATAACCTTTTTGTGCTCCTGCTCCACCAATCGGAATGAGAAACCTTCTACATTTTTTTGCATCAATCCTACGAACTCGATTTTCACAATCGGTGACAGCATTCGATAGAACATCTTCAGAAACCCAGTGTCCTGCAACGGCAATGTTTTCTTTCGGAACACCCATCTGTAAAAACTTTGTGTAAGCAGAAGGAGTTTGTACTAAGTTTAATGCTCCCGGTACTAATAAATAATATTGCGGGTAGTTATCACAAATTAGATGGATTGTTTTTTGAAATCCAGATGCTACGGATATTTGACCATTTAACGGATATGTTGTGATCACAGGAGAGTCAGTGGGAATTCCATTCATAAGTCCCTTATAAAGCTCCGCTAATTGACAAGAGAGTTCTAATGAGGTTAAATTTCCCTGTGACATAAGCAGACCCCACAACCATTCCACAGGCCCGCCAATTTCTGAACTGAGTCTTGAGAAATAACTATAACCAGAATCAATGTCTGCAATGGCAGTGGCTTCTGGAGAATTGATTGCCAATAGATCGTGAAGGTATGTGGGGATTTGTTTTTTTAAAGAATGGGAATATAGAGAAAGTGCCATCCTGTGGTGGCCGTAACCCATACGAATGCTACCGACCACCAATCGTTTTTGGATGGGACTTGTGCCTTTGTCGGAAATGAGTTCTAATCCAGGATACAACTCAGATGGCGAGGAATACAAAGAAACGGAAGATTTGCCGATAGAATACCTTTTTTGGAGGATCCCACGAATGAGACTCGCTGTTTGTTTGGATAAAAAACCGGTTTCCAGGCCGAACATGGGTTCTCGATTCATGCAGGAAGTGTAACGATACCGGATTCTCTTTCAAGTGAAATTTCAATTCTTAGCTGACAGGTGACTAAATTTGGCCATTCCTGGTATCTATGGAACAAGTTTACATTTTGGGCGGACTTAGATCCGCATTCGGTAGTTTTGGCGGAACTCTCAAAGATTTGAGTGCCGTAGACCTCGGAGTCGAAGTTTCAAAAGCGACACTTCAAAAGACTGGCGTGGATCCTTCCCTCATTGAAGAAAGTATTTTTGGAAACGTTATCCCTACAGGCAAAGACGGAATCTATTTAGCACGACATATTGGTTTGAAATCAGGAGTTCCGATTGCGAGCCCTGCACTCACACTCAACAGGCTTTGTGGTTCTGGAATGGAAGCTGTCATCCAAGCTGCCAAAAAAATTATGTTAGGTGAAGCACATACCGTTCTTGCTGGTGGTGTGGAATCTATGAGTAACGCACCTTATGTGGTAAGAAACGCAAGGTTCGGAGTTCGTTATGGAAATACTGAATTCGAAGATTCATTGGCAACTGGTTTAACTGACGTGTATGTAGAACTTCCGATGGGAATGACTGCAGAAAATTTAGCGGACCAATACAAAATTTCCAGAGAAGAACAAGACCTTTGGGCAGCCACTTCACAAGAAAGAGCAGAAGAAGCTACGAACAAAGGAATTTTAAAAGATGAAATTCATACCATTACTGTTAGTGGAAAAAATCCTATAGTTTTTGATAAAGATGAATTCATCAAAGGAAAAGCGGGAGCTACAAAACTAGCAAACTTAAAACCTGCTTTCAAAAAAGACGGAACTGTCACCGCAGGAAATGCATCTGGTATCAATGATGGTGCCGCTGCATTGATTGTGGCTTCCGCATCCCAAGCAAAAAAATTAGGAAAGGAACCATTGGCCATTGTGAAATCATGGGGTCACGCAGGTTGTGAACCAGCAAAGATGGGAATTGGTCCGGCAGTGGCAATCCCTGCTGCTTTACAAAAAGCAGGACTTAGTTTGAAAGACATTGGTCTTTTTGAAATCAATGAAGCATTTGCTGCACAGTACTTAGCAGTTCAAAAAGAATTGGGTCTTGATCCTAAAATTACAAACGTAAATGGTGGGGCTGTTGCGATTGGACATCCACTCGGAGCATCTGGAAGTCGTGTCACATTGACATTGGCACTAGAGATGCAAAGACGTGGTGTGAAATACGGTGTCGCCTCACTTTGTATTGGTGGTGGCCAAGGAATTGCAATCGTTTTAGAAAATCCAAAAGCTTAAAACTACTATGTATTTATTACTTCCGGGTCGTCATCATTTACTGACACGGTACCAAAAGGAATACCTGAACCGTTTGGTTAAGGATGGCCTCTCGGAAGTAAAAGATCATTTGGGAAATCCTCTGCAAATTTCAGAATTCCCTACTGCTATCATCTTCGTAGTCACTTCCGCCAATCATAACAATACAAGAAGAAACCCTCTCCCTCTATACAAACGTGCCATGATGATTCAGGATTTTTCTAGAGATCTAGAAATTCCCATTTTTGTAATCCCTATTGATGATATAGGTCAATCACCTAACTTTGCTTCGTATACAATCAAAAAAATTGAAGCAGAATCGGAAATGTCACTCTCTCTCACTCCAAAGAACACCATTGTGCTTTGTTCTACACCAGTTGCAAATTTGTATTCCGATTTAGGATTTTCGATCCTTCCGGTAGAACGAGTTCCTGGTAGAGAAGAAAAATTTAACACAAAACTCCCTTGGGAGATTTTGGAAGGTTTGGCTGGACCCAATGAGAAAATGAATCCAAAAACAAAAGTGGATTTGGTTTCTTATATGGATCCGGCTAGTGTTCGTTTGTGGGATGTATATAATGTTTGGGATAAAATACAAATGTTGTTTTCCGATTCACTAATTGGTGAAGACGGAGATATTACTGAGTCTAGAGATTATAATACTTATGTCCGAGAGATGGACGCAATCGCCGAACTAAAGTTTAATGAAACACAAAACTATATTTTACCCGGGCGGATTGGTGACATTGGTTGTGCTGTTGGTTCATGGATTAAATTAGCTTCTGAAAAACCAAACTTGTTTGAGTCCGATTTTTATGGAGTGGAAATCGCAAGGCATCTTTTTCAAGTTTGTGAACAGAGAAAAGAAAACGGAGAATTCCCAAATCCGAATGTTTTTTTCTTACGGAAAAATGCAGTCAGTGGGCTTGTTTTCCCTGCGGGAACGATGAACACCATCCATTCCTCTTCCCTCACTCATGAAATTGAGTCCTATGGAAATCGAGAGAAACTTCTTTCGTTCATAAAGAATCGATATTTTGAACTGACCATGGGTGGGGTTTGGATCAACCGAGATGTAGTTGGCCCAGAAGATAAGGATCGGGAAGTTTTTGTTTGGTTTCAAGATACGGACGGAACAAATTTGGGAGAAGAACCAAAATCCTATCCCAATCTCAAAGAGTATTTGGATTCCCTATCCACAAAGGAAAGATTTTTCCGATTTCAATCCGACTTTCGAAAGGAAGAAGGTTATCTGCTTAGGACTGAAGTCTTTTTCGTCGATGGTATAGAATACCTACGTATGAAACTAGCCGATGTTTGTGAATTTCTCTCCAAAAAAGATTATACCGACAACTGGGAAAGTGAAATGCATGAGTCCTTTTGTTTTTGGAGTTTTAGCGATTGGAAATCCCATTTGGAATCTGTTGGGTTTCAAGTTTCACACCAGTCTCATTCCTATCGAAATGAATGGTTGGTCGAAAATCGATATTTGGGAAAAACCAAAATTTTTACATCATCAAAAGACATTCCAAAATCACAGGAAGATTTGGTTCCCATGGATTTTCCTGTCACTCATATGTTAATTTTAGCGGAAAAATAAATGCAATCGGAAGTTAGGCGAAATCTTGAAAAAATCCGAACGGTTTTCCGCAATAATTATTTATTAGCAGAACTAGAAGAATCAGAAAGAGAAAACCTAATTCCATTTATTGAAGTACGATTTGTTCGGTTAGGACAAAACTTAATTAAAGCAAACCAAATGCCAGAATACATACATTTTGTATTAACCGGTCGATTTGGAATGAAACAAAACAAAAATGAAAGTCATTTTGGTCGGCATACCTTTGTCGAAGTAGGTGAATCGATTGGTGAAAGAATCACTCTTACAAAAACTCCATCTAAACATGATTATAATGCACTGGAACCTTCGATTGTTTTATTACTCCCCACATCTCGTTTTTTAAAGTTAGTTGAATCTCATCCTGAAATTGCTGAAAAAGCAAAACATAGAGAAGAAGAACAAGAAAAGTTTTATTATGTTCGTAAACTTAGTTTTTTCGAGGAACTTTCTCCAGAAGAAATCAAACTCATTCTAAAATCCATCCAATTGGTAAAAGTCAGTCAGGGAGATTTTATTTTTGCGGAAGGAGAAGATGGTGATGCCGCTTACATTGTTCGGTCAGGCAAAATTCAGATAAGAACGGAGAACCCTAGAAAAATTATCTCAATTATGCGTTCTGGAGATATATTGGGTGAGATTGCCATCTTCAAACAACAAAAACGTTTGGCAAGTGCAGTCGCTTCGGAAGATTCCGAATTATATAAAATCCCAGGCTCTGTATTTCGAAAAGTCATCGGGGTTGAAAAAGGAAACAAACTAGAAGAAATTGTCCAATCACGACTGTTACGTTATTCAACGTACAAAGCCAAAGAAAAAGAAGAAAACTCGATCCGACCATTTGTTTCCAAACGTTTTGAGTTTCGAAAGGCTACACAAAAATTATACATTGAACAAGTAACCACCGACCAAATTACTTTAGTTGGACTTGTTTGTAGTGAACTTGCTTTACGGGTTTTTGATAAACCATTGCCAAACAATTGGAAAATTAGAATCAAAAATGAACTAACTAGGAATAAGGTTCCTGGTATTTTTGAATTAGCCATTGAGTTAGAAAAGTTAGGATTTTTAACGAAACAACTACAATTATCATCAGAACCACTGATTGAATTAGAGAATCCTGTTTTTATTACTGATGAGGAAACAGTTCCTTGTTTGTTATATTTATACGAACCAGAGTTGGATGCCGTTTTAATCTCTCATCCTATTAAAGGTGTTTATGAACTTTCGATTAAAGAGTTTTTGAAAATTTGGGACGGGGTGATTTTGCAATTTTCACCAGCTCCTGCGGCTCTGTCTGCTGATGTTAGTTTGATCAGTTTTTTTAAAGAACTTCGGATGTTGTTCAGTCCGAAGAAAAGAGAAATACGTTGGATTTTAGTTGCTACAGTATTATCAGCATTTTTAACCTTGTCCTTACCATATTTAGTTCGTCAAGTTGTAGACCAGGTACTTGTTTTTTCAGATCGTAACTTTTTATTTACCTTGGTATTTGGAGTAGCGTTAGCCGTTCTTTTTCAAACCTTGTTTTCTTTATTCCGAAACTTAATTGCTATAGGGCTTATGCAAAGTTTGGAGTATAACTATTTTGTTCGTTTTTTTCAACATATACTAAACCTAACATTACCAGAATTTCGAAAATTCGAAACAGGTGATTTTACTCAGAGGTTGAAAGAAAATCAAAGGATATTGGAAATCACCCAAAGATCGGGTTTATTTTTAATTTTAGATTTGGTAACTTTACCAATTTATCTTTTTATTCTGTATCGTTTGGATAGCAGTTTAACTTTTGTTGGACTATTTTTTCTTATCGTTTATTCTTTGTTTGTTGTTCGTTCTAGTGCAAAAATAAAAAAATTACAAAAACATAGTTTTGAATCCAAAAAGAAAACTACATCTTTTTTTCTCTCACTGTTTGCAGGAATGCCACTCATCAAATCTTCTGCGATGGAAAGTCGTTATCTTTCTAAAGGTCTTAATGAAATTGCAAGAACCATCCTTACTAACCTAAGAGTGGGAAAACGAGTCCATGTATTAGAGCTTGTGAGTAAATTTTTTGAACAAATGGGTCTTATCGCTGTGATTACTTTTGGTGTTAGCGATGTTTTAGGTGAATCATTATCTTTGGGAAGTTTTTTGGCTTTTCTTGTATTGTATTCTCTACTTATGGAACCAATTGTAAGATTATGCCATGTTTATGAAGATTTGAGTGAATTACGAGAATCTCGAATGCGACTGACTGAGATATATTCATTACCTGGTGAAATTATCAGCCAACGGCCATTTGGTGAATTGCCAAGATTGTCTGGAAAGATAACATTGGATCATATCAGTTTTCGATATTCAGAAACAAGTCTAGAAATTTTATCTGATATCAATTTAGAAATAGAAGCCGGTGAAAAGATCGCCATTGTAGGAAGGAGTGGGTGTGGTAAGTCTACGCTGATGAGGATTCTTATGGGAACTCTCACTCCTACGAAAGGAAAGGTATTTGTTGATTCCTTTGATCTTTCTACCTTAGACCCAGAAGAAGTCCGAATTCAATTCGGAGCTGTGGAACAACATCCAATTCTTTTTTCCGGAAGTATCACTGAAAACTTATCTAAAAAAAATCCTTCATTGAATCAGGAATCATTGTTAGCTGGTGCAAAACTTGCGATGGTGGACCAATTTGTAGAACGATTTCCTATGAAATATGAAACAAAAATTGGGGAATCTGGGATTGGGCTTTCTGGAGGACAAAGACAACGACTGGCAATTGCAAGAGCACTTGTTACAAACCCGAGTATTTTATTTTTAGATGAACCTACCTCGGCTCTTGATTCAGAAACGGAATCACATATACAATCACAATGGGAAACTGTATTCCAAGATAGAACCGTGATTCAAATTTCACATAGACTTCATAGCACGGTCAGTGCCGATAAAATTATTGTTTTAGATGAGGGTCGTATAGTAGAGATGGGAACTCATGCTGAGTTAATCACGACCAAAGGTTTTTATTATCATTTGTTCCCAACACTAAGCGAGGGGGATAAAGATGTTTAAAAAATTTAAAAACATAAAAGAAACAGATTCAAATTGGGAGTCTAGGCATTCGGCATCTTATTACGATGAGTTATTAAAACACCCTGCTCCCAATTGGGAAAAAAAGGGAATTTATTTGATTACTGCTTTTTTTCTATGTTTTATACTCTTTTTGATTTTTGGGAGAGTTGATGTAGTTGTTCAAGCTACTGGTTCCATCCGACCAAAAGGTAACTACCATATGGTGGAAGCTTTGGAGACGGGAACACTTACTAATTTATATGTGAAGTCAGGGGATTTTCTTAAAAAAGGTGATCCCATTATGGAGTTAGAATTTTCGGAACAACAAATTGAATTATCAAAAGATACAAACAATTTAGATTATGAGGAAAAGAAATTACAACGACTGATTCGAAATAAAAGAGAAGCAGAAAAAATTTTAAAAAGTTTGGCCTATAATTTAGAAAACAATTCGGGTTCTGCATTGTCTGGCGGTGTTCTCAGTAAATTTGTTAATCTAAAAAAAGCGTTTATGGATTTTCAAAATGGTGTTGGTGCTAAGTTTATTTATGATCAAAACTTGTTAGAATTTAATGAAGAGTTTGGAAACTTAAAAGATGAAATACAAAGAGAAGAAAATATCATTTCGAGTCTTAGAGGTGATACAAAATTAAAAAGAGAAAGGGTTGCTAATGCTATTATTCGGATGCCTTTTTCTGGAATCATTGGTGAACTTTCTATCAACAACGTAGGACAAAATATTGTTCGTGGTGAAACGGTTGCTTCATTGATGGAAGAAGGTCAGCCCTTAGAAGCCATTGTGGATGTGAGTAGTAAAGACATTGCTGCTGTTCGAATTGGTTTAAAGTCAGTAATTAAAGTAAAAGCATTCCACCAAAACGACTTTGGTGTCGTAGAAGGAACTGTTTCTCAAATCATCCCAAATACAAAAGACAATGATTCGTTTTCGGTGGTTCTCATCCTTGGTACACAAGATTTAAACCAGGATGGTAAAGAATTTAAGTTATTCCCAGGGCTAAAGGTAGTCGCCGATATAGTCATCGATAGAAAGAGTATATACCAAATTTTATTTCGATATGCTGATCCTAGGAATTAACTTTGAAAAGTATAAAAGAAATTCCAAAAGTAATATCTGATGATGATTTCTTATCAACTTTATCATCGATTGATTTAAAAAAGTTTTTAGCGTTATTTGAATTTAGATCTTTAGTTGCAAACGATAAGTTTGGCGCGAGCGAAGTAGACCCAACACCGATTCTTTTTTTAGAAACTGGAAGAATTCAAGTTAAACTAAAAATCAATGAAAGAGAATTATTGATTAAAACTTTAACGGAAGGTTCCTTTTATGGAATTTCAGAATATTCTTCTGATTCTTTAAAAAAACAACTTTTTCAAGTAGAAGAAAATTCTAAAGTCCGTGTTTTATCTACAATTCAGTTTGTTAAATTTATCGAGTCCGATAAAAAAAGAAAACAATCCTGGAATGCTTACAAAGAAAATGTCCAACTCCGTGACGAATTAAGAATTCATCCCTATTTTAGAAAACTTTCTAATTCAGAAATTGAAGATTTAGCAAAAGTATTAGTAAAACAAAAGATATCTCCTGGCCAAGTTTTGATGAAAGAAGGAAGTAAAAGTTCTTCATTGTTTTTTATACGTTCCGGGAGATTTAAAGTCACAAAATCAACATGGCAAAAAGATTATTTTTCTTATGTCGAAGCTGGTTCAGTGTTAGGTGAAATGGGGGTATTAGAAAAAAAAGCAAGGAATGCTACCGTCACTGCCGTAGAAGAAAGTTTTGTTTATGAACTTTCCTCCAAAGATGCAGAAGTATTTTTCAAAAAATCCGAAAGTTTATTAATCACAATTCGTTCCATTATGAGCGAACGAAAACTCAATTTGGGCGATGGTTCGGAAGAAGATAAATTTGAAACATCGACAATTTACGAAGAAGACCAATTTCATTTTTTACCTAAGTTAAAATTTTCTCCTCCATTAAGAAACCAAATCAGGTTTCCTTTTTTATTCCAAGATGGTAAATCGCAATCAGGTGATGCTTGTCGTAAAATGATATTTCGATATTGGGGATATTCATTTGCAGATTATGATGCGGATCCATCTTTTCCTGATTTTGATCCAGATATACGTCCTAATCACTGGAAGAGTAGTTTTGGAGAAGATAAAGGTGATTGTTATTTTGTGAATTGGAAAGATCACGAATTGGAATTGAGTAACAATCCATCTATAAATTTTTTTGAAAATTCTAAATACGTGATACTGAAGTCTATTGGGCCAAAAAAAGTTTTGGTTATGGATCCAGAGTTTGGTGAAATTAATCTTCCTCGTGAAGAATGGGAGAAAAAATCTTCTAATGTTGTCATTTATTTTGTTCCCAAGGTAAAACCAGAACAAAACTGGGAATGGAAAAGTAGATTCTTTTCCGGGTTAGCTGAATATTTTTTACCTGCTATCAAATATTTAAAAGCTGGCATCGTTGCTAGTTTTGTTATCAAAGGTTTGGAAGTTTTTATACCCTTAATTAATTTATACTTAATAGATGCGGTTTTGTTAAAAGAAAACAAAGAGTTTTTTCTTCCTGTGATTACCGTTGTTGTTCTTCTTAGTTTTTCCCAATCTTTTCTTGCTTACTTCCGATCTAATGTTATTTTTTTTACAAGTAACCGAGTGAATCAAACCATTGCGATACGATTTTTAGTAAAATTAATTTCATTACCAATTTCATTTTTTGAAAGAAATCGAAAAGGTGAAATTTTGAATCGTTGGGAAGAAATTGAATCTGTTATTTTATATTTTTCTGATCAAGGAGCTATGAAAATATTCGATTTACTTTTTAGCTCATTAGTTTTTGTTATTTTTCTATTTCTTTCTCCGTTATTACTTCTAATTATTGGGTTTTTAATTTTACCCGAAATGTTGATTCTACGTGCTCTTACTCCAAAAATCGTTGAAGAAACAAAAAAAGAATCTTTAAAAAAATCAGAAACATTGAGTTATTTTATCGAAACGATCAATGGATTCGAAACTATCAAAAATTTAGGAGCCACTTATTCCCATCGTTGGGACTTCGAAAAAAGACTTACGACCCAATTAAACTCAGAGGGTAAGAAATTATTTTATTCAAACTTACTTTTCACAAATACAGAGTTTTTTAAACAAATTACTGTTGTAGTGGTAATGTTAGTTGGAAGTCTTTTGATTTTAAGTGATCAAATGACGTTGGGAACTTTATATGCGATCATTGGACTTGTTGCTTATATTCGAAATCCAATTGTTTCTTTATACGATGATTTTTTAAAATTTCAGAAAGCTAATGTTTCGTGGAACAGGTTACGCACTTTTGAATCTTTGGATAGTGAAATTACTGATAAAGATAATTTGTTCAAAGTTGATTTACCGGAAGTGAAAGGTAACATTGAGTTTAAAAATTTGAGTTTCTCTTATGATACTTTGAAACCTGAATCAGGAATTCGTAATTTAAAATTAAAAATCCAAGCAGGTAAAAAAGTTGCCTTTGTGGGGCGGAGTGGAAGTGGTAAATCAACTATTTTAAAATTAATACTTGGATTGTACAATCCACAAGAAGGGAATATCATTATTGATGACGTTGCACTAGATGAGATTTGGCTTCCTAGTTTACGAACTAAAATTGGTGTTTTGTTTCAGGAAAATCCACTCATTGCAGGCACAGTTAGAGAAAATATTTCTATCACTAAACCAGAAGCAACTTTAAGCGAAGTGGTTGAAGCAGCCAAACTTGCTTGTATTCATGATGATATCGTCAAACTTCCGCTTGGTTATGATACGGAAATTTCCGAAAGAGGTTTTATTTTTTCAGGCGGTCAAAAACAGAGAGTTTCCTTGGCTCGTTTGTTTTTACAAAAACCTAATGTTTTATTATTAGATGAACCCACGGCCTCTTTGGATAAGGAAACAGAAGCAAGAATTCTGTCACATATAGGTTTGGTTTTTGCAAACGCTACAATCGTTACGGTAGCCCACAGGTTGGATACAATTCGTAATTATGACCAGATTTTTGTCTTGGAACGGGGCAAATTGGAAGGGAAAGGCACACATAGGGAGTTACTTTCTAAAGGTGGAATTTACCAATTACTTCATTCCAAACAGGAAGCGATCCGATAATTGATTTAGTGATTCGTTTTTATTTAATTATATTTTTATCTTCCTTTGTCATTTTGCCAACTTCCTATATTTGGCCAGATGCGGTGGATTTTTATGATCTGCCAAAGTTAGTTGGTGAGAAGTCATATGAATTGAAACTCAAGGAAATGGAAATTGAACGTAAAAAGGTTGATATTGACTCTAAAAATTTACGTTATTTGCCAGCGGTTAATTTAGACCATTCACCATTTTTTGAGTCACTGCGAGGGGATGGTTATAACAGGAAAGGTTGGAGTACATCCTTAAATCTCAATTGGAATTTTCAAGACCAAGGCAATACAGTTCTTACGAATATGATTTTGGAATTGGAATACGAACGGTTGTTATTGGAGTATAAGGCTTTATATCAAAAAGAATTATTTGATCAAGCTTTTCAATATGCCGAAACTCTCAAATTATTAGCATTTTATGATTATGATTTTTCTAATGAAACTGGTGCAGATAAACAATTTCAATCAGTGCAAAAATTATATAAACAAGGAATTGAATCTTATTTAGTAACGCAAAACTCTAAAGTGGATTATTTCTTTTATAAATACAACGTAACAAAATCTAGGTTGGACCAACAAAAGAGCCAATCAGTATTTAGAAGAAAGTTTTTATTGAAAGATGTGGTTCTAAAACAAATTCCGGAACGTGAATATAAAATCCTTCCTTTAGAATCTACTTTATCTGAGTACGAAAAGAATTTAACTGATTTGAATTTTGATCTAATTCTGACTGTTAATCAAGTTAAGATTTTGGAAGTACAAAAGTTGGTTCGGTTTAACGAACTATGGGTTCCTGATTTTTTTGTGAATGTATACAATCAGTCTAGTCGAGAATCTTTTTCAGGGCTTAGTGGAACTTGGTCAAACTCTATGGAAGTTTACGATTATAGTCGAAATGATTTTAGTCGGTATGCAAGATCATCCGACGCAGATTTTAATGTTGGTGGAAATTTTGGATTTAAGTTTCCTTTGTTCAATCGTTGGTTGTCGAAAAACGAATATGATAAATCTAAAGTCGAAATCAAATTAGCCAAATCACACTCTCAATTTTTAAAAGAAAACACTGGTTTGTATCTTTTTGAACTTATCCAACAACATAACAATCTTGTTGAATTGTATGATATTTCTCGCGAAAGCAAACGAATTGCTGAAGAAAACTATCAAATTATGGAAAAAGCTTATAAAACAGGATCCGCTTCCGTAATTGAATTGCAAACAGTTGATAGGCGACTTCGTGATGTGATGCGAAACGAAATTCAAAATCGATATGATTTAATCCAACTTAGATTGCAAATAGGTCTCCTTTTGGGAGACACTATGAAGTTTTTAAATAATTAAAGATCTGTTGGTCTAGTTTGGTTTTGTTCTGGATTGAATTCAGCAATTCCACATCTTTCTTTTTTCCACTGACTCAGTATTTCATCTGATTTTACTTTATTTTTGTAATGGATGTAGGGAGTGGAAAGAATTGGTAATAAAAAGATTGGAGAAAATGCCGAATTCAAAAGAGAAAGTGTAATGACAAGGCCTAGAGTCAAAGTATTTTCATCAAAAACTTCTGTGACTTGCCTTTTGGTTTGATAATAATATGCTAAACAATCTTCAGTATTGTTAGCTGAATTGAAGGGAATACTGACACATCCAACAAAACTGAAAAGATTTAAAATTATAATGATTCGGATAAACTTTGAATACATGTTCTAACAGCTTCTAAATTAGTTTCTTCAATCATACGATGAAAGTTACGAACTCTATACAATCCGTATAAGAATTCATCTGTATTTCCATTTTTGGTAATGGTCTCTTCTTTGATGAGAGTTTTGTTTTTATATAATATATATTTGAATTCCACTTTGTAATCTGCAATTCTATATTGAATAGGCCAGACTCCCGTAAAAGGCCACAAAGCAGGAAAAGTATACCACCAATTATATTTGTCTTCGTAATGAGTTTTCATTTCTACATCGATTGTATAAAAATCAGATGTCGTTTTTGGGTCCAGGTCGGTGACAACATTTGGAAACAATCCTGAGGATGTTAGGTGTCCTTTAAAAGCCATTCTCCAAGCATCTGTGTATACACCCCGATCTGCTGAAAGGATTTCAAATTTACCAATCACTAAAGGAAGGTTCGTTTGTGTTCGGTTTGTATTTCCGTTGGGAGAAGGCGGTGGAACCTGGCGCAAATCAACGGAACAGTGAATGAGTAAAAAAATTAATATTAGATTATAAACAAAAGATCTCATTTTTCAGGTATTCAGAATAAGTGGTTTTCCAAATCAATCAATCAATTTTCGGTACGTTTGTAGATTTGTATCTGCTTTTCTATCGTTTGTTCCCATTGATAATGCTTGGGTATGTTTGGGATTTGAGTGTTTTTGGGGAATGTATAAAATACAAAATAATCTGCCGTATACTCGTGGTTTGGTAGAAATAGTTGAACTGTAGTTCGGTTAGAGAGGTATTGCGGAACGTTTGAGACGATCGATTTTCCTTCTAATAATCCACGTAATATTTTTACATCCATCTCAGAAACACCTGGATTCAAAAAATCTTTTCTGTAAGAATATGATTTGGAGCTTGGACCAAAAAAACCGAATATTAGAATGGAAACGAATAGTGATAAATATTTAGCGATATATTTGTTTTTTTCATTAAGAGTTTTAATGCCTTCGATAAAACTAATGAGAATGATTGGAACTGCAATAAAACTATGATGGGTGAATGGTGTTTTGTTCACTTCATAAGAGGAAAAAAGAGAATAAAACAAATAGGGAACCAAACAAAGGATGAGTTTATTTCTAAACTGTAAAAATAAAAAGGGTATGTTTAAAAATAGAAATAAATAAGGAAACAAATGAAAGTATTGTAGAGCAACTATCGGGTTTTGATATCTTTCCCAGTGTGCAGGTCTAGGCATTCCATTACTTACTTCATTCAGTTGGCTTAGTAGAATGATAGAGAAAATAAAATAAACAATGGATACAATTCCTATGAATATCCTTTCTCCTTTTTTCGAATTTTCTTCGATCAACGAAAATACAATCCAAACCAAAGCAGATTCTTCTTTTGTTAGTAAACTTAGAATGAAAAATAAAATCCAATAAGATGACTGTTGTTTCCAGAAATAATAGAATAAAAAAAACAACGGAATCCAAAGGACTTCGGGATGGAAATCGAAAATTTGAATCCAGTATATCGGAAGAAATAATGCATATAACAGTGGATAGATCCATTTCGATAGATTATCTTTTTGAAAAAGTGGTAAAATTAAAATGGGTGAACTGAGTACTAAAGCTTGGAAGATCAGTAGGCTTTCTACATAAGGAAAGAATCTATACAATAACGAAAGGGGATAAATATACCAATTGATATGATCGGAAAAATAATGATGAGACATTTCATTCATTCCGATGGATGTGACTGCCTTGTCGTAATGGACTAAGTTATAGAACAGATTTTCAAAAAGACCAATATCAACTCCAGCGCCCATATGTTTGTAACGAAAGATGGATCTTTCTGATAAAAAATAAAATACCACCATCCAGATAATGAAGGACGGTAAATGGTAACGGAGTTGTTTCATTTTTATTTTGTAAAACTGCCGGTGAGTGCTGCTTCTGCACATTTCATTCCATCAATGGCAGCAGATACAATCCCCCCTGCATAACCCGCACCTTCACCACAAGGAAATAATCCTTTGATATGAATGTGTTCTAATGTTTCTGGATTTCTCGGAACTTGGATAGGAGAAGATGTACGTGTTTCAGGTGCATGAATGATGGCTTCGTTTGTGAAGTATCCTTTCATTGAGGATTCAAATTCTCGGAATCCTTTTTTGAGAGAGTCTGCTATGAGTGGCGGTAATAATTCAGAGAGGGAAACGGATACAAGTCCAGGTGTATAAGAAGTTTTTGGAAGGTCGTTTGAAACGATATCTTTTGTAAAATCTACCATTCGCTGTGCTGGGGCTTTTTGAGTTCCACCATTCATTACAAAAGCTTTTTGTTCAATAGAAGATTGATATTGGAGAGCAGAAAAGACTCCGTAGGAATCAAAAGGTTTGAAATCGTCAAATCTAAGTTCAACGACGATTCCCGAATTGGCAGTAGGACGAGAACGTTCTGCACTAGACCAACCGTTGGTAACAACTTCACCAGGTTTTGTGGCACAAGGAGCAATCACTCCTCCTGGACACATACAAAAACTATAAACACCTCTGCCGTTGATTTGTTTCACAAGGGAATATTCAGAAGCGGGGAGTAGTGGATTTTTGACATCACAATGGTATTGGATGGAATCAATCAAACTTTGTGGATGTTCCACACGAACACCGATGGCAAGAGGTTTGGTTTGGATTTGAATTCCTTTTTCATAAAGGAGTTGGAACATTTCTCGACCAGAATGACCAGTTGCGATGATTACATTTCTTGCCATCCATTTGTCACCAGAAGCCGACTTCACACCAGTGATAGAATTTCCAGAAAGAATCAAGTCGGTGATCCGTGTTTTGAAATGAATTTCTCCACCAGCAGAAAGTATACTTTCTCGAATGTTTTGGATGATACGTGGAAGTTTATTGGTTCCAATATGAGGATGTGCATCAACTAGTATTTGTTTGGTGGCACCAAAACAAACTAAATATTCCAGAACTTTTTTTATGTTTCCGCGTTTTTTGGATCTTGTATAAAGTTTTCCATCGGAATAGGTTCCAGCCCCACCTTCTCCAAAACAATAATTGGAATCTTCATTAACAATATGATGGACATTGATTCCGCGTAAGTCTTCCACACGTTCTTTGACATTTTTTCCGCGTTCAAGGATGATAGGTTTTTTTCCAAGCTCTAATATACGTAAGGCGGCAAATAATCCTGCGGGACCTGCACCTATGATGATCACAGGTTCTTCTAAACTGACATTGGGAAAATTGGGAATTGGAAATTCTAAAGGGATAAAGTCTTCGTTTACGTAAACATCCAATCGCAATTGAAAAACAACATTTCTTTGTCTTGCATCAATAGAACGTGAAGTGCATTCAATATGTTTGATATCGGCTTTTGGGATTTTGTTTTGTTTGGATACAAATTGCAACAAATTGTCTGGATTGGATGCAATCTCAGGTGTGACTCTTACATTTAATTCAAGTTTCAAGGTTAAATTAGTAATCCAAATTTCAAAATTAGGAAATCAATCAGCAAGGAGTTCCCTTTGCGTATCGAAGACTTTAGATTATTGATTTAATCTTTTTTTCATTAAAGATGCAATCGCTTTTTCATTTTCACCAGGCATCAAATCTAAATTTGAAATCACGAGACTACGACGTTCTACTGAATGGTTTTGGCTCAGTTTTTGTTTTCCCTCGATATTTGTAATTTTGATTTCAAAGGGAACAATTCCCTTTTTTAAACCTTCTGTATAATGGGTGTCAACAGATTCAATTTTGTATTTAGAATCTTTGGATTCAAATCGATGAACCAAGTTTACCAGACTTTTGTGAATTTTTTCGGAATTTTCTTCGATGGTCAGAATTCCTTTCACATGGACAGCTGTAAAATTCCAAGTAGGAACCGCGCGGTCTGTTTCATACCAAGAGGGAGATATATAACAATGTGGGCCAGAAAAAATACATAGAACTTCTTTGCCATTGATCAGACTTTGTGGATTTGGTTTGGCAAAGTGTCCTATTAAAGAAAGTTTATCTTCGGAGAGGAGCAGAGGTAAATGTGTTGCCATCATCTCCTCTTGGTTATTGGAAACTAAGATGGAAAATGGATTTTCCTCGATGGATTGATAAATGAAATCGGTTTCCATTTTAAAATGATCGGGAATGTACACGGTTACTTACTCCTCTAAAAAAAATTAAACAGATTTCCAAAAATAAGTTAAAAATTCTGTTTCTTGTTCGAACCCTTCTTTTGTATACAAGGCACGGGCATCTTTGTTGTGTGTGGACGTGGAAAGTTCCAAACCCTTACCAGAATTGGATTTTGTGAAAGATTTAACTTCTGCAATTAGTTGTTTGGCGATTCCCTGTTTACGAAAATCTTTTTTCACATAAAGATCATTTAGGATGTAGGATCTTTGCATGGAAATAGAAGAAAACACTGGATATAACTGAGTGAATCCCGTGATTTCGCCTGTGTTTGGATCCTCTGCCACAAAAATAATGGACTGTGCATGTTCCATTCTGTCTTGAAGGAAGCGATTTGCACCTGTTATGTTGGTTGTTTGTCCATAAAATTGTCTGTATTCGTCGAATACGGGAGAGATTTTGGAAACGTCTTTGTAGTTAGCTTGTCTTATTTTCATATTTTGGTACCAATGAGAAAGAAATTCCCGATAAAATAGCTGTTACCGGTGTTGCCAGTAAAGTTTCTAAATCAGTAACGGCAACTAGATTCCCAATTGTATTTGCCAAAAATATAATTCCAATGAAAGCAAACACAAGTCGAATCCATAGTGGCACCAAACCTTTGTTTAGGTATTGAATGTATAAAAAACTCGCCCATAAAAAAAATATAGTCACAATAAGAGAAACAGATTCCATTACATACATTTCTTCTACGCTGCTGAGTCTCCCGCCCCAAAGATATTGAAAAGGGACAATTTGTAACAAAGCGAGGATATGGAAAATCGTTGTGAATGAAAACAATAGGATTAAAATTTTGCTAGCGATAGTTCTTGTTTTTGGAGAAGGGTTCCACATATTATTTTCCTTTGGTTTGGAGGTAATAAACAAAATCGATTTCTGGCGATTTGCCGCCTAAAGAAGTAATGGCGGCAGTAATTTGCCCCCTATGATGTGTTCTGTGGTTGAAGTTATGCTGCACCACATCACTGAAAATTAGTTCTGCTTCAAATCCTCTCATGGTTTTATAACGGAAGATTGTATTCCAAAGAGAATTGTCGAGACCAGTTAACCAAGACTCCCATAATTCTAAACTTTGAATCATACGTGTTTTTAATGTTTGGCGATTGTGTTCGATTTCTTCACCTAATGATGTTGGGATATAAATTTCTCCAACAAGACGCGAATACCAAACTTTTTCGACAAGTAGTAAATGGTTCAGAGTTCCATGTATAGATTTAAAAAATAATCCTACATCTTTTTTGTAGTCTGTATCTGAAATAGTATCTATTGATTCATAGAGAAGATTTGTGGCCCAAATATGATAAGCATTGTTCCTTAAGAAAAAATCTTTCATAGGGAAAGATTTTTCCAAGTAATTGTAGAAATCAATGACTAATTTGGAACAACAACAAATAGTTAGATGAAGTTTCTTTTTAATAAAGAAATAAACTAACACCAACGGTGATCAATACAACTGCCCACGATGGAATTTTCCAATATTCTAGAAGTAAAAATCCGGAAGCAGCTAGAGCAAAGTCCTTTCCTGTAAAAACGGCACTTGTCCAAACGGGTTGGTAGAGAGCAGCCAATAGAATTCCTACGACAGCCGCATTGACACCGAGCATTGATTTTTTGACAGAGGGATTTGTTCTCAGTTTTTCCCAAAATGGTAAAACACCTACAATCAAAAGAAAAGAAGGCAAAAATGCTGCCACCAAACAAAGAATAGCTCCTGGCCATGCATTTGGTTTTAGACTGGAAACGGCACCTAAATAACTACTAAAAGCAAATAATGGACCTGGGATCGCATTAGATAGTCCATACCCTGCTAGGAAAAGATCATTATTTACCCAACCTGAAGGAACTACTTCAGCTTGTAAAAGAGGAAGCACTACGTGCCCTCCACCAAATACGAGTGAGCCGGCTCTGTAAAAACTATCCAATAGTTTGATTCTTTGGTCGGGGTAAATTTCTCTTAAAAATGGAAGTAAAAATAATAATACAAAAAACAAAACTATAAATAAAATACTTAGATTTTTGTTTCCTTTGTGTAAAGGTTCGTGTGGTAAATCAGAAGATGGTTTGAAAAAAATAATCCCAATGACTCCGGATGCGATCAGAACCAATACTTGGAGGAAAACGGAACTAAAGAATAAAAGAATAACGCTTGTTACTACTGCAATTGTGATTCGTTCTTTATCTGGACAAAGTTTTTTACCCATACCTAAGATGGCTTGCGCAACGACTGCGACAGCTACTACTTTTAAACCATGAAGCCAATTTTTATGTGCGCTAATATCTATCTCAGACATTCCAAGTCCAAAAAGAATGAGGATGATTGCCGATGGTAAAGTAAAACCAATCCAAGAAAGGATAGCACCGATGAGACCTGCACGTGAAAGTCCAATGGCCATACCCACTTGGCTACTGGCAGGTCCAGGAAGAAACTGACAAAGGGCAACCAAGTCCGCATAAACTTGGGCACTGATCCATTTTTTTTTGGTTACATACTCATCGTGAAAATAACTTAAGTGGGCAATGGGACCACCAAACGAAGTACATCCGAGTTTTAATGCAGTGAAAAATACTTCAAAATATTTTTTGGGTTTTGTTTTCATCTTCGTAAGATTAAAAAACTATTTTATCGTTTTTCCAATTTCTTCTTTGGCACAACGATTTAGGATTGGAATTTTTAAATCAAGTGAAAGATGGATTGTTTTTTAGAATCTTCTGGCTGGGTTTCTTTCTCCGGGAAGTGATTCCACACGTCTGCAGTTTCTTTCTTCTCTGGAAAATTTGTGTATAAGATATCAAAAGAAAAACGATTTTGATCATAGTTTCCTTTGTGGATGAGATGAGCGGAAAATACTAACAGATCCCCTGGATCGTGGGGTATAAGGATTTGGTTTGTGAGGTTCTCATGATTTTTTTTGCCTTCTAATTCCAAACGAACATTTCTTTCTTCTTCTGAATCCCAACGTTTGTGAGAACCCGGAACGATCCATATTCCAGGATCTTTTTCCAAAGGAATGCGAAAGTGCCAAACAAAATCTTTTTTAATTCGTTCAAATTGTTTTTCTTCGGGGATACCCATGTATTGGATGTCCCTATGCCAATATGGAAGTTTGTTTGGATCTTCTGGATTAAAAAAAATTTGTGTATTGAGAAAGTAGGTGGGGTCTGTAAATAAGAGATTTGTAATCTTGAGTAAATCGTCGGATTCTATAAACTCAAATAGTGTTTTTCTGTCTTGAACATCCTTGGTATATTTTGTGGAAGTGAGATACGCACTGTTTACATTTTTTGGGTGATTTAATTCTTTTATCCATTCTTCATTGGAACGAATTAATATATTTTTTAAATTTTTTATCGTAGAGAGAGGGAAATAATCTGAAAACAAAAAATAACCATCGGTTTCGATTTGTGATTTTATCTTTGTACTTTCATCAATCATAAAAAATCGTTAAAGTTGTTTTTCCATATAATGATGAGACGGAATGATTCCTTCCCAACCATGAGGGTGTCTTGTTTCTTTGATTTGAAAACCTAACTTTTGATAGAGGGAAATGGCGGGTTGATTTTCTGCGGATACATCTAACGAGATGGTTTTATATTTTGTATTATTTGTGATCATATATTCGATCAGTTGTTTCGCAATCCCTTTGTTTCTTTCTGTTTCTAAGACAGCAATATGTCCTAAATATAAACAGCTAGATTTAGGAGGTTGGATGATGGTTTCTGTTTTTAGGCCTCTCGCCATTACCTTAGGAGCTTTCCATTTGTATATGGAAAGGATTCGTATTGCAGTTCCAACTGTGAGCGCAAGAAAACTTGGTTGTGTATAAGAAAGAATGGATCCGACAACTTTGCCGTTGATTTCTGCCACATAATGGTTTGAATACGAAACTGTATTTCCACGTTGGATATAGGATGAGTTTAAAAAATCAAATGCTGTTTTTTTCCCTTCTGAGAAAACAAATGTCCACGCTTTAGGGCCTGAAGAATAAATTAACGGGACAATGGATGTAACATCGTTTGCTGTGGCATTTCTTATGATAAGTTTTGAATCTGTCATGATATTTAATTTAAATGAAAAGGATTGAGTTGGATTTTACCAAATGTATCTTGTTTGAGGTTCTTACGTCAATATAGAATTTCTAAATTACGAGCGCCCCGGATCGCAGCGGAAATCCTTTCCGTAAGGAAAGATTGCAGCGTAGAGCCGGAGATGTGCGCCCAAAAAATCAAATATGAAATTCTTTTAAAAAGTAAAAGAAGCAAAAACGTTGATCAGTTCTCTTGTTGCCAATTGAGGTCCATTTAAATTTTGATGAAATGGTTTGCCATACTCAAAACCAAAACGAGTTCCCTGTAAAACTCCGGATGTGACTAAAAAGTTAACACCGATAAGGAGGTCACTTCGCATTCCACCTTGACGGTAAGGATCGTTTTGTGGATCCATTTTGGGATCAAGTGTTGCATCCATACCTTGTAGATTCAACCATCTTTGTTTTGCTACACGAAGTGAAAATGACGTACTTTCATGTATTAAGAAAGATAACCAACCAGAAATTTCATATCGATTTCCAAAGCGGTAGTTATTATCATTTTTTCCAATTCTTAAATTGGCTTGTGATTGGACTCCCCAAGAAATTTTCTTATAATTTCCGTTATACGAAATTTGAGGTAACAAACTATACGTTCCTGATCCTGGTAACATATTATAAGGAACTTTTTGTTTTCCCATCATGGGCATGTTGTCTCTTTCATCAATAGATCCAGTTGGAAGAGAAATTCCCATCCCGGTAAAAAAATTCTGATGTTCTGTTTTGATAAGTCGATAAGCAGTACTAAAACTAACATCACCGATGCCTGCGGAACTCATAGGTGCACGATCAAAATTACTAGATACCATTGTCATTCTATTTTTGACTGCAGGCACCATAAACATAATCATCCATTTGTCTGAAATAGACGTCATGGCACTCACCATATTCATCTCCATAACCATATCTGTTGGAACGGACATGTAGTTGTACTTGTTAGGTGAAATGATTGGAATTGTTGTTCCAATAGGAGAACTTGTAATCAAACTACCGGTGGGCATTTGAACAGTAGGGTCGGTATAAGGTGTGTATAACGTACCTAAATCCGATTGGCCTCGTGTGCCTGATTGTAATCCCCACATCTTCATTCCCATATAACGATAGTCGATCATCCACTTTCCTGGTTCGTGAATGTGTGGGTTCATGATCCCTGCAGGAGCTAACATATCAGCACGATTATGATTTTCATGTCCTAGGTGGTTTGAGTGATCATGTTCCGAATAATTTATGTTTGTTGAATTATTTGTTTGGTTTGGTTCATAATTCGACATATCCGTTTCATCTAAATTCAGTGGAGAATTGTTTGCTGTTCCATTTTTGAATGTCGTAGTTAGCGTTTTATTGTTAAAATCTTTGTTAGGTGAATTTTTTTCTATTGGAATGTTTGTTTGAATCTCAGACCCGTCGGAAAAAACAAACCGAAAGGGAATGAATTCTTTTAGTTTTAGAGGAGACTTGATTCCGAAGAGCATGATATGGAACCCTCTCGGAGTGAGATGGACTGAATTTTTTTTGGGAATGAAGATTTCTGAAATAGGAATCATCTTCATACCTTGTTCAGAAGGTAACATTGTAAATAGTTCTACACGATCTGCAATGTTTGATTTTGCCTGGATTAGTTTTTTTTCGACTGTACTCGAGTTCACTAAACTAAGATAAACAACAGAAGTAGATGAGGATGTATATTTGATATATGCATTTTCTATTGTTAAATCTTTGGAAAATAATGGAGTGGAGATTAAAAGTAAAATGATTATTTTTTTAAGTTTCATTTGAGTTATGGGTCCTTTCCCAAAAAATCATACTGGTTACTTGATTCACCAGTATGACAAGTGTTTGGAGAGAGAATTTACATTTCTGTATTTGATACAATGGATCCAATTGTAAACGAAGTGATGGTGGCTCCATTTAGAACGAAACCCAATCGGTTTCCACCTGTATACACGGGAACATTCATCATTTGCATAATCGGATAGTAGGACATAGATCCTCTTTCTGTATCGCTAAGTTCCGCACATGGTTTGTTGAACCCATTTAAAAAACGAGAGCCACCGGATGTATATTGAAAGTCCAAACAAAAAGTATGGTTGGCTCCAATCGTTGGTATAGGTGCAGAAACGGATCCACCTTTGCCTGTATTTGCAAATACATTGGAAACATTTTTATATTGAGTTTGAGCTCCTGCAATCAAACGGTAAGTAGGCCCACTGAGTGGATTACCTGTCCCGTAGGCAATCACATCGAGAGAACTTGTAGGGGAGTTCAAAGTAAAAGTTACTTCGATATTTGTTCCACCTTTGTTCGTAGCTAACATAATATCTTTGTTTGTTGTTATGATAGAAGCACTGCTTGTTCCTGTGGCACCTTTGTTTATTTCTACTTGGTTTAAATCTAAATTGTTAAATCCTGTTTCATCACAGGCTGAAACTGTGTATTTTGAGCGTTGTTTGTTTTCTACTTGGGTGAGATTACTTGTGATTGCCGCCACTGAAGAGATCGCACAACCTGGATTCGTATTTCCAAGAGCAAGAAGAGATAACAAACTGGATGCATTGTTTGCTTCCGTTTTTTTGGCAAGTTCACAATTAATTGTGAACAGACTTAAGAGGATGATTGATAATAAATTCTTAAACATAAAATTACCTTTGTATAGAAGTCCAAGGACTAAACTTTTATTGTAGTTCGCCTAAGTCAATGTTGGTGGTTCAGAGAAAAAGAACCGGTTACTTTCTATTGGTTAGATTAAGTAAAATTTGACCTTGGTGGTTTGTATGGTAAGTGAGTGAACCCAATGGGTAGATTGGAATTTGATAGGATTGGAAAACTTGTTGCGACTAGGTTCATTGTTTGATTGAATTTTGTTTCCGTTGTGAAACTAGGGTTCATCAATTGTGATTGTAGAACTTTTGTGACGGACTTCTTTTTAGCACAAGAACATTGGTGTTGGCCACTATTCTTTGTTAAATGGCAAGTGATCCGTGTGGGAGTTGGAGAATCTTCTTCTTTATGGATTTCGTTTTTGGATCCATGGTTACAATGACAAACCAAAGAAAGTTTATACATAGACTGGGCAAGTAGTCCTGTTTCCAAAAATAAGATTTTACCTATAAATGGAAGAAGGATCAAAACCGAGGCTATTTGTAACCAACGTTTCATGGTAGTTGAATATCATTCTACTAAATCCAGTTTTCTATTTCCATGATCTAAATCAAGAGCATTCATTTATTTGTTTCTATAATTTATAAAAATCAAAAGTTTCTTTTTTGGAATCGTTTAAAAGATATCAATAGAGGAATGATTATCCATAAAGATAAAAACAAAACAGTAATTCCTAATACTCCAATGATTCCTAATTGTTTTAATAATAATGCTCCTGAAAATCCAAGAAGGGCAGAGGAACTTGTTTGTAGAATTAAAAGAATTCTAATTAAGTCTATGGGGTTTAGTAAAATAACAATAAGTGATGGAATTTCAATTGGATAATCACCTAAGTACAAACTAAAAATAAATACGAGTGCATCAAAGAAGATAAAAAAATACAACCATACTAAAAGCGAAACCGTTAAAACAATTTCTCCCCTCCGGATAAAAGAAGAAATTGAAAAGGCAATCGCAACAAAGATACAGGTTAGGAAGATTCCAAAAAAGAGTAACTCAAAAAATAAAAATAGAAAATTGGGATCACTAAAGAATAAAAATGTTCCTGGAATTCCAAGTCCAAACAACAAACCTAGGGAGAGTGAAATGGAAATCCCTAAATATTTTCCAAAAAATAAGGCATTACGACTCACAGATTTAGAAAGTAATACTTCAGCAAAAGGCATGGATTCTAAAAAAGACATTCCAGAAAATGTAATAGAAAATAGAGGGATGACTATGAGTGTTAAGTTCATTGTGCTTACGAGCAAACGAATACCATTTTGATCGCCAAAAAAACTTAAAATCATCATTACGAGAACGAGTAATCCTGAGTATATAAATACCCAACGACTTCTTATGTTTTCTTTTATTTCAAATAATAAAATTTCTTTCATAGTTTTGTTTTATACTCCTCATTCCAGAAATTCATTAATGCCTGATCTAAATTTGTTTTGTTATTTTTTCTAAGGAAATTTTCGGGTGAATCATCAATCAGAATCGAACCTTCTGACAAAAGCAAAAAACGATCTGCCAATTCTTGTAACTCCGCAAGGATATGTGTAGAAAAGATGACTAAAGATCCTTCCTTTTTCTTTTCGATTAATAGAGATTTTAGTAAATGAGAGATGTATGGATCTAAACTGGCAGTAGGTTCATCAATGATATATAAATCTTTTTTAGAGGAAAAACATTGTAAGATGCTAATTTTTTGTTTGGTCCCTCCGGAAAGAGAACCAATTTTTTTATCCATATGATTGTTTAATTCTAGGATAGAAATTAAATTTTGGAATCTATCTTCTTCTACAGGTTCTAATTTTTTAAAAAAAGAAACCAGTTCTTTAACTTTGATGTTCGTCGGAAAACGAGGGGTTTGTGGCATATAACCGATAGTATGTGGTTCCGATTTTTTTTCTAAAAAGTTAATATGGCCAGTTAAGGGTTGTACAAGTCCAAGGATTCCTTTGATGAGAGAACTTTTGCCGGAACCATTAGGGCCTATGATGGAGACTATGGTGCCTGGTTCTGTTGAAAAATTAACATTTTTTACAACAGTAGAATTTCCCCCATAACTGATGGTAAGATTTTTTACTTCTATCATATTCTTTCCTTCATCCTCGGATGTTGGTCTTCAAATTCAATTGGCGTCACGATAGGAAATGCTTTTTCGATTCCTTGTAAAAAGAGAACCACCGGAGATTCATACAAAACCATAAGGAAAGGATAAACGGCAATCCAGTACCCAAAAAAATGTATGGTTTTATGTGGTACATCACCAATTTGGTCTTTATTCAAATCATATCCTTCGTAGTGATCCCAATAGTTATTCTTAAATTCATTGGTTGTGGATTTTGTGTTGGTGCTTACATCAAATACATTTTTGATAAAATTATTATCTATAATTTTGTTATAATCTGTATTACCTAAAATTTTGATTCCCCATCCATTATTGATAAAGTCATTGTTTTGGAAGTTGATATTGTTGATTCCATCGGCAAAGACAGCAATAGTGTTTCCTTCAAATCGATTTTTTGTTAATGCACTATCGGCTATGTCCTTTAGGAGGATCCCATTGGAACTTTCTCCCCAGTTATCCATAAATTGATTTTCTTCCATGATGTTGTTTTTACTATACATCACAGCGACACCTGCTGAATTATTTTTGAAAACGTTTCTGCTAAATTTATTTTTACTGGAAAACATAAAGTGCATTCCGTAACGAATGTTTTCTTTTGCTTCATTACCATCGATTTCTAGATGTTCGGAGAATTCTAAATAAATACCATCGCGATGTTTTTTTAATTTGTTCCCAATGATTTTATTATGACTTGATGACCAAAGATGGATTCCATTTCCACCTAATACTTCGTTTTCTGCATTTCCAATTGATATATTGTTTTTGAGTGTGCAGTCTGTAGTTTCTGCGAGATAAAAACCATATACATTGTCTTCTAAAATTAAATTTTCAAAGTGGCATCGGTTGACTTTTTCTGCATATACACCAGCAAATTCAGTTAAATCTGAAATTCCACTACCGGTGATTTTTAAATTTTGAATGTGTACTCCATTGGAATAAATTCCAAACACATGTTTTTGTTTGAGGCCATCAATCACAACACCTTCTTCTCCGAATATTGATATGGATTTTGTAATAGGTATAAAACCTTCTTTGTAGATCCCTGGTTGAATTTTGATTGTATCTCCATTATGTGAAAGAGAAATCGCCTGTTTGACAGAATTTATGGTACAATTTGTACATACAGAAATGGTTTTTGCAAACAATGGATTCACTGAGAAAACGAAAAAGAGTATAAAAAAAAGAATTGGAAAGAATTGTTTCCATTCGAGATAGATACGGTTGTGATTTCGATTTATTTTATGATTCAAATTGATTCTTCGACAAACCTGATTAGTTTTGAAATGGGGAAGAGTCTTCATGAGTTTTAAAAGCGGCAAGTCCCGCTCCCATTGGTGAACGAATTTTGTCAGAATGAATGATAATCGCTTCGTCTTTGGGAATGAATTCTTTTGTATTTAAATAATTCGTAACCCAGATTTTTTGAGTTTTAAGGTTTTTTTGTTTTTGAAATTGATCCATACATTCAATGGCGTCGAAGTGAAATCTTTTTCCTTTATCGCTAACCAGTTGTGTATGAAACCTCATATCTACGATGGACATGGAACAATGGCTACATTTGATTTCGCCTACTGTTAAGGGTTCTGGACGAATTTCCCCGCAGCTAACGAGAACAGCTGCGAGGAAAATACAAACAAACCTAAGTTTTTCAATTAACATTTGTTTTTTTCCTGCGATTTTCATCCCAAACAATATAAACAAGTGCAACAAGACTTAAACCAAGAATCAAACCGCCATAAGAAGGATAACTACAAGCAGTAATGTTTAACATCACCTTACAACCTAGTAGTGGCGGTTGGTAAGCCATTCCTTCTATAATAATTGGTGCTTCTGGATTTAAGTTGTGGCCATAGTTATACTCCCATCTCCAAAAATCAGAAAGTCCAACAAGACCCACAATGATCAAATTAATGATTCCGAGAATTGCCATCCCAACTTTAGGATAGAGTTCCGTGATGAATGCACCAAAGATCAGATAACTAAGAACATACGGCATAAATAGAAGTTCTGGAATGGATTCCGAAACAATCTCCTGCATGCCAATGTAATGGTTTAGAAGGTTGATGTTTTTTAGATCATATGGAGTTGCACCAGTGATTTTGTTGATCCAAATATGCATACCAAGTCCCTCCGGATATTGAGGAGCAGAGATGGATATAGACCAAATAGGAATCAAAAAAACTGAAATTAGAACCAAACCGACCCCTAAGATTAGGAGCCGGTTTCTTTTACTTAACGTTTGGAAAAGTAAAGTTTTCATATCAGTTATGGACTAACTCGGATGTACTGTTGCATCTCTTGGTGGAGAGCAGAACAGAAGTCAGTGCAATAGAATGGATATACACCCGGTTTAGGAGCTACCCATTTGAAAGTTCTAGTTTCTCCTGGCATGATGAGTAAGTTAGTCATGTTAGGTGCTCCACCAATTGCAAAACCGTGAGGAATATCATAATCTTGTTCTAAGTTGGTTACATGGAAGTATAAAGTTTCCCCTGTTCTTGCTTCGATGATATCTGGTTTGAAATGGGAACGAATCGCAGTCATGTAAATATGGATTGTACTTCCAAGTCTTACAATTCTTGCTTCGTTTTCATTTTTAGTTGCATATGGATGTTTGTTTTCCTCTAACGGATAGAGTTTTGCAGTTTTATCCATAAGTAACTTGGCAGGAATCATTTGTGAATAGTGAGGTTCTCCAACTGTAGGGAAGTCTGATAACAATTCCGCTTTTCCAGAAGAGATATCATAAAGTTGCGCACTTTGTGGTAACTCCATACCAACTGGTAGATATCTGTCTTTAGTAATTTTGTTCATCGCTATCAAATACTTACCGTAAGGTTCTGTCGAACTACCACCAACAATCGACAAGTGACCAACACTGTAATAAGCAGGAAGATGTTGTACTACTTCCCAAGTTCCCAGTTTCCATTTTACTACTTCAGAACTTACGAAACAAGATGTATAAGCAAACCCTTGACCGTCGAACTCAGTATGTAATGGACCTAAACATGGTTTTTGTACTTCGCCAGCAAGTGTAGATTCGTATTTAAGAACCGGAATTCCTTCGATTTCAGCCGAATGATGTTCCTTCTTATCTTTTACTTCTATCAATTTACTAAAGGAGTGAACAGGAATGACTGATGCTAACTTCCCACCACCAACAATGTATTCTCCAGTGGAGTCAACGTCAGTTCCATGCGGACTTTTTGGTGTTGGCATGTAATACATCATACCCGGACAATCTTTTGGATTCAACATCTTCACGCCGCTTAACTTAGTTGATACGGCAGGTTTGTTTTCTTCTCTAAAGTTGTTTACGTATTCACCACCAAAGTTATAAGCTTTCCCTTGGTCTTTACATTCTTTCGCACGAACCCAATTGAATGCTAAGATAAAATCTTTATCTTTTTTGGAGGCACCAACTTCTAACATTTTATGCGCTTGTTCAGAATTGTAACTGCTAAAGAAACACCAGTCATGAGATTTCTTTTTACCACAATGAGATAAGTCGTAGTCAAAACCAGGAACAAGAACTTGTAGTTCGATAGAAAGTCTTCCTGTGTTTTTATCAACTTTTACCATAGTGACAGTTCCTTTGAACCCACCTTTGGAAAAACTATCGATTGCCACACTCGCTTGTGGAACAGGAACAGAGAATCTAGTGGCTGCCATTAAATACTCTGTGTTCTCAGTTGCAAATGGTGACGCATGGTTTCCCGCAGTGTTTGGAATTTCTAAAATCTCTTTTGTTTCAAAAGATTTTAGATCAATTCTTGCAAGCCTTGGTGTGTTGTTTGCGTTTAAGAACATCCAACGACCATCTTGTTTTCCATCGGTCATAGAAGCTTCAACGTGATGGCTATCATCCCATGGAACATATCCATGAGTAGTTTTTAACATATCTTTGGTTTCTTCATCAAATCCATATCCGTTTTCAGGAAAAACAGAGAATACTGGAATGATTTTGAATAATCTTGCAGATGGAATTCCGTAAACAGACATCTGACCGCTAAATCCACCAGATAAAAAAGCATACACTTCGTCCTTTTCACCTGGAGCCACATACACCCGAGAAGCAGCATCGGAAGCAAGTGTTGCCGTTGCTGCTCCCTTTTTGCAATTCGGAACGAATGCCAAAAGGGAAATTCCAAGTGTAACAAGTATTAAATTTGATTTTTTTAACATATAGTTACCTATTTTAAATCCATTTTACGGAAGTACTCGAGGATCTCTCGGGCTTCTTCTTCCTTTATGTTTTGAAATGTCATTTGAGTTAAGTGTTCACCGAGTAACTCTTGTCCAATGGGGTCTTTTTGAGTCATCTCAACTGGGTTTAAGATCATGTTCATGATCCATTCAGGAGTTCTGCGGAGTGTTACATCTTGAAGGGCAGGTCCTACGACCTTTTCTTCAAATTTGTGACAAGCAGAACACTTGGCTTCAAATTGTTTTTTACCACGATCTGCCATTGCTTGGTCTAAAGCACCGATGGTAACAGATTTTACTGGTCCTATTCCCTTGGAACCAGCGTTAGATGTTGGTGTTTCCTCAGTTTTTTCTCCTCCACAGGATATGATTGTCATACTGACGAAGAGACCTAATACGAATCCGATTTTGAATCGGAAGGGCACTTCGTTAAATTTTGAAAGGTTCATCTTAAATACTCCTTAGTATTTTAGTACTTATCATTTCTTTGCTGGTGGTAATAACACTGTATCCACTACGTGAATGATTCCGTTTGTTGCAGGAATGGAAGCGATGATGGTTGCTCCATTGATTAAGACTTTTCCATTTTTTATGGAAACTTTAGTGTGACTTCCATTCGCCATTCCGAGTTCGTCATCTTTACCAGTGAACTCAGATTTTAAGATGGATTCGGTAAGATTACCAACTACAACGTGATACTCTAAAATATTCTTTAGTGAATCTTTTTGACTTGGTTTTAAAAGATCATCTACTGTACCTGCAGGTAACTTTGCAAATGCATCATTCGTTGGAGCAAACACGGTGAATGGGCCTTGATTGGCAAGAGAATCCACTAAGCCGGCGGCTTGAACAGCAGTTACAAGGGTTGTATGGTCTTTAGAACCCAAAGCTATTTTTAGAACGTCTTGTTGTGATTTGTCATCGGCAACGGCGGAAATTCCTTTGCCTGAATTAGAATCTTCACTTTTTCCACAAGAAACACCGACTAGCGAAAGACAGGTGACAATTGTGATTGTTAATGTTTGAAAATTTTTTTTGTTCATATAAACCGCCCACTTATTGGTTCAGCTACTATTGAACGTTATTGCTCAAAATTCTGTATTGATCTAGATCAAGATAGGTTCATTCGTTTCTATTGATTTTTATCAATGGAAAATGAAACTGATGATGTTATCATAAAGATTTGCTGAGAAGGTTGTTTAAAACTGCAACTAAGTCGCGGAATGAATCAGTTTATGAACAATATTAGAATTATACTAATTATAGTAAGTTGGATTGGGGAAACCACTGCTTAAGGTCTATTTGGTATTAATCACTTGTTCTCTAAGGGGGCTGCAAAATCCTGAATTAACGAGGTTCTTCTCATGGTTACACAATGGGATTCGAAATACGAAACGAATATTTCAGAGATTGATTCTCAACATAAAAAACTCTTTCGATTGATCAATAATATTGAAACAGTTTATGATGAAAACAAAGAGCATCTTTCTGCTAAATCTAAAATATTGATAGATGCGGTTTCCGAACTAGAGGATTATACACTGAGTCATTTTTTGATTGAAGAACGTGTAATGGAGTTAAACCAATATCCAGAATTGGAAGCTCATAAAAAACAACACGACCGGTTCACTGATAAGATTTTAGAATTAAAAAACCGATTAACTTCCGGAAATTTACTTTCTAATGATGCTGAGTTAAACCAATTCTTTGGTGACCTTCTCAATTTTTTACGTGCATGGCTGACAAATCATATTCTGAAAGAGGATATGGATTACAAACCATACATAAAATTTAATATTTAGAGTTTCTTCATTATACTTTGTTCATTCAAAGTATAATGAAAATTTAGCTATTTTTTCAATGAGTTCTGATTTAGCTTTTTTAGCTAAATTTATATCATTTCCCTTCATTATTTTCACTTCTTCTAACAATAAATTTATATATTTATGTAGTTCTTCGTGACCTTGTCCTGACATTGTACATGATATTTGAATTTCATTGATAATAGATACGATTTGATCTGCTTGTTGGTTATACTCCTCTATTGACTCAAAGGAATTCGCAGGATGAAATTGTTCGTCCATCTTTTGTAGTCCTAACCTTGTGGATTTGTCGGTCACCCAAGGTTTTCCATCGTTTAACGTTGGAAGTTCTGAGTCCGTATTTTTATAACATGAAATAGTAATCATAGACAGTAAAAAAATGGAACCATTGATAATAAAAGGAGAAAGTTTCATGATCTAAGGTAACATCCTTTCTTTTCGAAAGAATTGATCTAAATCAATTGTGTATTTTTTTTGATCAAAAGTAATTCAAATTGCTACTTAGAATCAAAATTTTAGCCATTCTTTTGATTTAACTTAACAGATATTAAAAAAGAAAAAACCAAAGCTGTGATTATCTGTATGAGATGGATCTAACCCAGATTAATTTAATAAAAGTGACCAAACCGAAAAAAATGAATAATTTTCCTAACATAGTCAGATAGGGAATTGTAAGTATAAATTTTGAGATGATCAACAATAACAAACCCAAATTGTAACTGTAAAATAAAAACCACGATTCTTTCACAGAACCTCTGGGTCTTTCTGACATGTGTTTAGGGAACATCCAATAAGCATTCCCCATAATGAATTGAATCAAAAATCCCCATATAACAATAGAATAGTGCAATGGTAGGAACTTCCAAATTTCAGGACTTAAAACAAAAATTTTGTTTAACATGAGGAGAGTGCCCAGAGAGGTTCCGAGCAAAAGATAAATAAGTGAAATTCGAATGAGCCAAACCGATTGAATGGGAAACATATTTTAACTTTTTGTTTGTGATTTTAGCCTTGGCCAAATTTCCAAAACATAACAAAGGATTCCCATAAATTGTAGAATAATGGAAAGACAATATGGTAGAATTAAAATATCTCTACTTTGGTAAATCAAAGGTTCAGAAAAGATTCGAAGGATTAGACCCAGGTTTAAGGAAAAATACGCCACCCAAGCGAATGTCGATCCATCTTTCGGTGTCGATTTATTTCCTTTTGGATACATCCAAAGGGAAACCCCAATGATGATTTGGGTAACCCAACCAAGTGCTATCATATGCCAATAAACAGGCATTAAATGAATTTCCCATTTTGCACCTGGAAATTCAGAAAAAGCAAATACTAAAACTCCAAATAACAGATACAACAATCCGGATTTGATAAAGTATCTTGAAATTTTTGGCATAATGTAGATTGGTGAAGGATTACTTCTGATCTGACTCGAGTTCTATTTTGTAGCTGGCATGACAAGCAACACAATTACGTGTGAGCTCATCCATTTCTTTGAGTATGGTATGGATATCTTGTTTTTTGCGAATTTTTGATGCTATTTCATCAAATTTTTCATGTGTTCCAAATCCTAATTTTTTAAATTCTACGGGAAGTTTTAAGAGGATTGTTTTTTCTTGGTGTTCCAAACTGGCAACAAGACCCATACCCACTGCATCAGCAGCCTTTGCAGCAGCTTCATAATCTTTTTCGGCAAGTCCACTTAACATTCCATTGACGGATGTTAATAATGCTCGCATCTCAGTTAATACCAATTGCCTTTCTGCAGGTGTTAAGTGGATAGCAGTTCGGTCATCGAGGGAACGACTTGTACTTCCAAAATAAAAAAAATAACCGAGTGTTAATATTGTAGCAACCCAAAGTCCGATAGCAAATTTTCCAATCAATTTCGAATTCATACTTTATTACCTATTAAATATTTTGTTCCATTCCCAAGTAAATGCTAAATACACTCATTTGTTTGTTATAAGAAAATTGGAATGGATGTACCTCTGTCTTAGAAAAGACAGCATGGGATAACGTCCAGTCTGAAGTTTTCCCTCCGTATGTTTTTTTAGGAAATCCATACTCACAAGCAATATGGAATGTAGAATCGTTCCAGGAAACACTTCCACCCAAAGAAACATGGTGTTCGATACTGGCTCCTAACATGGGGCTAACTCCACTTGCAGGGATTACGTTATTTCCATAACTATAACCCATTCTCGTCATATAACGATCATTCCACTTATACTCGCCGCCAATCGCAAAAATGGTTTGGTTTTTCCAGTTTAGATTGAATTGAAAAGAATTGGTCTCAAATCCTATTGGTGTTCTAACCCAAACATCTTCTGTCCGAAACTTACTAGAATTAAAACTTTCCGACCAAGGAATGTATTTAATATCAAAGTCGATGATAAATTTATCTGTTCTGTATGAAATTCCAACGACATGTTTATCTGGCCAAATCATATATCTTGACACTCTGGTTCCGAATGAACGTTCTGGGGCATAACCATCCACTTTCATTGTTCCGTCCATCGGTAAAAGATTTCTGGTTGTATAAGAATAGGCGATTCGGATGTTCTCTGTTAGGTCGTAGGAAGTTCCGATTTTCCCTCCCAAGGTATAAGCAGAATCACTTTGGTAACGAATTCCACCTGGTATTGTCAAACTTCTTGTTTCATCTTGGTAGGTTCTTTTGAGTTCCATAAATCCATAAACAAGATCAATCCCGGCACCAATCGCCAAGTTTCCTGTTTTGTATCCAGCACCAAACGTTGATTTCATGGTCATAAATCGAAAATTCAAATCTTCAACAGCTTTTGTACTTTCACCAATAATCGGAATATTGGTTCCAAATGTTTCATTTAGAGTTCTACCGTCAGGAGTATGTCGTTTGATATTTTTGAACTGTCCACCGCCGCCACCTTGTGCATACAGTGCAAATCCAATACTGATATTGTCCGTAACAGGTTGGATGATCCCAATATAAGGCAAAACTGCTTTCGGATGTTCCACCATTGAGTTTCGATAAGAACGATTAGGATCTGGGTCTATGTATTCATCATTATATTCAATAGAGGGTAGATGGATTCCAGAACCTAACTCCCATTTGGTTCTTTTCACTCGTGCCAAATGGGATGGATTCGATTCTAAATCCATCACGGATCCGCCAACGGCCTGGAAGGCTCCTCCCATCCCGGCTTGCCTGGCCCCGAAGGCGGGTTGCATGATCCCGTGGAAGGCGAAGAGTTTTCTTTCCGAAAACCATGGGCCAAGGCTTAGAATTAGAATGAATAAAACTCTGAAAATGCGACTCGAAATCATTTGTTTCAAGGAAAGAGTCACATCCAGACTGTCAAGTGAAATAGACTAAGGAAAAATCGAGAACCCTCTAGAGACGAGGATTCCAAAGATCGCAATCGTAACTGAAATCAAAAGATTGAACCTTCCAAAAAACGAGGATGTTTTTCTATACCGTTCAAAACGTACGGGATCTGTTGTTAAATAAGAAAAGGTTTTTGGACCAGTAACAAAATCGTGATACAAGGATGATAAAAATAAAATTGTAAATAGGCTTATTTTTGTGATAAACATAAGACCAATGTTAGATGCCCAAAAATCCCAATGGAAACCAAACTGAAAGTATCCTTTTTCGAACAAAAGTCCAAATCCTGAAACGATAAACACAAAGAATATATAATAAGAAATATTTCTGAACTGAGTCGCTGTGAGTTGTAACAATCTTAACTTTTGATCTTTTAATTCTGGATTTCTTATGACAGGAATGACAACAATCACATAAAAAATCATTCCTCCCACCCAAATCATTGCGGAGAAGATATGAAAGATTAAAAGAGTAAAATATAGAGACATGATAACTTATCTTTAGATAGATACATTTGTTTGTCGTTTCCTTTTTTAGTTTTAGAAACAATCTAAAAACCTAAGTCATATATTTTCCTTTTTAGAAAAAAGGAATCTTTTGGGATGGGTAAACAGTATGTCCCAAATTAGAAAAATTCCAGAATTGTTATTACCCGCTGGTAACTTAGATAAATTAGAAATTGCTTATATGTTTGGTGCGGATGCAGCTTATTGTGGTGTTCCTAGGTTTTCACTTCGAGCAAGAGAAAATGATTTTACGATGGAAGCTCTGGAAAAGGGAGTTACACTTGCAAGAGAACTCGGTAAAAAAATTTATTTTACCGTAAATAACATTCCGAGGAATTCGAAACTACCTTCATATCCTAAATATTTAGATCAGATGGCCGCATTAAAACCAGATGCTTTCATTATGGCAGATCCTGGATTGATTTTAATGACCAAAGAAGCACATCCAGAAATAGACATCCATATCTCTGTCCAAGCGAACACTATGAACTATGCTGCTGTTAAGTTTTGGAAACAATTTGGAGCCACTCGTGTCATTTTATCTCGTGAAGTATCCATCTCTGAAATTGCAGAAATTAAAAATCAAGTTCCGGATATGGAAATTGAAGTTTTTGTTCATGGATCCATTTGTATTGCTCACAGCGGTCGCTGTTTTATGAGTAATTATTTTAAAAAACGAGATGCCAACCAAGGATCTTGTAACAATGCCTGTCGTGATTTGTATCAGGTATTTGTCACGAACCCCAAACAAAATGACGAGCCAATGGAACTCATCACAGATGATGAGGGAACTTTTTTAATGAATTCTAAAGACTTACGTGCCATCGAGTTCTTGCAAGAGTTATGTGATGCAGGAGTTGATTCCGTAAAGGTAGAAGGTCGCACTAAAAATGATTATTATGTAGGAATGGTGGCCCGTAGTTATAGACATACCTTGGATCGTATCTCTCGAGGGGAAAGTTTTGACCGCAAATGGTTGCAGGAATTGGATAAAGTATCTTCTAGAAAATACTTTTCCGGTTTTTTAACTCGAGGAATGGAAGACCGTGTTCCCGAAGAAGAAAGAGAATTTCAAAACAATGAATTTGGAACGAGTCTTTTTATGAGCCAAAAGTATGCGGGGCTCGTTAAGGAATATAATTCAGATACAAAACGGATTGTCATTGAAGTCAAAAACAAAATCCAAAAGGGGGATGTTTTGGAAGTCATCACTGCCATAGATCCGAATCCATTTACCTTCACAGTAGACCAAATCTTTTATAAACAAAATCTTGTGGAAGTGATTAGTGGAGGGATGGGAACCGTTGAGTTAGAAGTGCCTTTTGCTATTCCTACTCGGTCGTTTTTAAGTAAAAAACTGTAAGAGAGATGAGCGGAATCAAAATAGGATGGTGTTGGATTCTCCCCAATCCTTTCATTTTTTCATTTGAGAATCTGTCTAAGGAGAACTGTTAATAGAATATAGAAATCTAAGGTTAGGATATTGTGAAAAACCATTTAAAAATAATTTTCCTCGTTCTGTTTGTATTTTTCCTCCATTGTGGCAAAGAATCTAACGAGGAGTCGGTGGCACCTTTAGAATCGGCAAAGATGTCCTCTGACATGCCGATGGAAAAAAAAGTAGCTCCGAGTGCTCCCAGGGCAGAAGGAATTTCTGAGACAGAATCCGCACCCAACCAATTGGGACAAGTATTTGTTCCGATTCAAAATACTACAGAACGACTTCTCGAATACCAAGTTCAATTGAATTACCAAACATCGGATTTAATCAAAACACGTAAGGATCTACTTAGTTTTATTACCAAATATGGTTTTATCGAAAGTAGTTCTGCGGTCAATGTGGACTCTCCATATATGAACCTTCGCGTACATATCAGATCTGAAAAATTATACGAGGCTTTGATTGAATTAGATACTTATGGAGTTTTACAAAGTGAAGACATCTCCACTGTGGATCATACAGAAGGAATGGCTTGGCAAAAGATCAAATCAAATCGTGAAAAACTTCGTTTGGTAAGACGGACAAATGCAAACAACCAAACTTCAACCAATTCGAAAAACTGGGAAGCGATCGAAGAAGCAGTTACCGATAGCGAAAACAATTTGGATAACTCGGAACATGAAATTTGGAAAATCAAAGATAAAGTAAAATGGGCTACTCTTAGTGTAAATTTTACAACTCCGATCCCAGCGGATCGCATTCAAGTTCCTGTTTATAAAAATGCATTCATTGGAATTCTGAATTTATTTTTAGAACTCACATATTATTTTATATGGATTTTACCATTAGTAATCGTTATGGGAATTCTATACTTTCCTTTAAAAAAGATTTACAAACGTTTTAAAAAATAATTTAGCGAGAAGTATCAATCGAAATGAATCTATATTCGTAATTACCATGAGTTTTGACTTACATTGGAATTTGATTTAAGGATTCCAATGTAAGATGGAATTTTAATTGGTTATGATGGAATGATTCCTTATCCAGGTTTCTGATCTTTCGGGGTCATCAAAAAAATGTTCAGATTCTTTACCAAATCGACTTTCATATTCGTTGATTTTGTAACTATCGTGATGGCAATGGACCGCAGCCAGGCATTCCTTTCCATTTTCCGATGTTAGTTTTAAATCCTTTGCTTCGTCGAATAAATCCAAGTAGCCAATACGCCAATTGTATCTACTTAGAAGTAATGGGATTATGTCGCGGTAAGATTTGTGAGCAGAAACAGAGGTTGGATTCAGACCATGTAGGTTTACAAAGATTTTGAATTTGGTTCCTGCAGGGATTTCAGCGAATGTTTTTTCTAAACTTTGTTTCCATTCGGATACTTCTGTTTCAGTGATAGTCCCTGCGATTCGAGTTGTGACGAGAGAGTTTTCCTCTTCCCATTTGGTGTAGATTTCGGTCTTCATATTATTTTGACATAAGGAGTAATCCTTAAATTCGAAAAAAAGGATTCTTCCTTGGAACCATTCTCAGTACGTTGCAAAAATACAGTGTTTCCAAAGTCTCAACCAACAATCCTAGTGGCGAGTTCCTTTCGTTTATTCTGATATTCCAATGTTTCATTTATAAAAATTCAAGGAAGATTTATGCAGCGCAATTCTATCAAATTCATATTGTTAATGAGTGGTGCCTCCATTCTTTTGATTATCAGTTGTTCGGTCGGTGCTGTAGCTTATTACTTCGGACAACAAAAGATAAAAGAAGCTTATATTGGACAAATGCAAGGAATTGTAGATGTAGTTGGACAAGAGATCGATGACTTTTTTGTAAATCATGTCAATGTCATTAAAACTGTCGCCAATGACCGACGAACCATTGATTCCATAAAAACCGGAAAACCAATTGCCCAAGCTTATTTCAAAGAGATGAATGATCGTTATGGTGTTTATGAAAATGTTTACACTCACACGTACGATAACGATCCCCGTGTAGTTGCCGATGCTACTGGTTTAGCTATCGGATGGAAAATGAAACCGGAAGATATGGATCCAGAAGAACTCAAAGCTGGAAAAGAAAAAAGACATTTCATTGGAAAACCAATTCTAAACCCACTCACCAACAATCCTGTCGTTACCATTACTTATCCAGTTTATGAAAATGGAAAATTGATTGGAAACGCAGGAATTGCTCTTTCTCTAATGAACTTAACTGATAAGGTCATTAATAAAATCAAAATTGGCCGTGATGGATATGTTGTTGTATCAACAAAAGCTGGATTACTCATCGCTTTAAAAGAAAAAGCTCAAATTTTAAAATATGATTTATCTAAAGATGAATCAGGTGCTCGTATGTTATCCTTAAAAACAGGAGAGGTACTTGAGTTTGAATACTTAGAGAGAGACCATCTGGCTGTGAGTCATCATCTAAAAGATTGGGGAATGGTGATCCTTGCCATCCAACCAAAAGAAGAAATCAAAGAAGCACTTTTTGAATTATTAATCACAATTATTATATCTTCTGTTGTTATTGCTTTAACATCGATTTGGTTCCTGTATGTATTGCTCAGTAAACGTTTGAACCCATTAGAAGCTGTCAGTAATATCTTCAAACAAATGTCTGAAGGAAATTTAACTTCTACCATCAAAGTTGTTTATGACGATGAAATAGGTCGAATGGGCCAAGGACTTAATTCATTTATCGCAAGTTTGAGAAAGTCGTTTGAGGAAATTCAAAGAATTACAATTGAGTTAGCTGCTGCGTCAGAAGAATTAACTTCTTCCTCCAATAACTTTGCAACTGGTGCACAATCAACTGCGGCTTCCTCAGAAGAAATGTCAGCCACCATTGAAGAGATGTCTGCAGGAATGGATCATATTGCAGCATCAACAGATAGACAATTTGGAAACTTTGCCAACTTTCATTCTAAGATTAGGGAACTATCAGAAAGTATTCGTAAAATAGGATCTGAAATTGAAAGTACTTTGAAGTTAGCTGAATCCATATCTGACCAAGCTAAAAAGGGAGAAGAGTCCATTCAAGGTATGAGCCAAATGATTGAGAATATCCTTCACTCTTCTGGTGAGATGACGGCCATCATTCAAATCATCAACGAAATTTCTGATCAAACACAATTGTTAGCATTGAATGCTGCGATTGAAGCCGCTAGAGCTGGTGATGCTGGGAGAGGATTTGCTGTAGTAGCAGATGAAATTTCTAAACTCTCAGAAAAAACCGCATCGTCTATCAAATCTATTGGTAACATGATCACCAAAAACAATCGGGAATTGGATTCCGGTGCAAATGCCATTCGTTCTTCTGCAGAGATGTTACACAATATCATTCAAAACGTGGAAACAGTCAGTGCGGCAATGAACAAATTGTATTTAGTTACTTCGTCTCAAGAAGCCATTAAACGAGAAGTAGACGAAGGAGCAGAGAAAATGGGTCTTGATGCTGAGACAATTAAACTCTCCACAAATGAACAGAAAAAAGCTGTGAGAGAAATCTCGGAAGTAATCATTCAAATCAATGAACATACTCTTAGTACAGCATCTGGTTCAGAAGAGATGTCTTCTTCAGCACAAAACTTAGCATCCACAGCAGAGATTTTGAAAGGGATCACAGAACGATTTAAGTTATAAAAATGGTTCGACATAGAACCAAAATTAGCCATTCTTTTTAACAAATTAGTTTTTTGTGAGGGAGTATGGCTAAGCTCTTAAAAGTTTTTCTAACTCTATTTTTCATTTTTTCTTTGATACAATGTTTAGGTAACAGGCGCCCGCTGGTTCCTTCCTATGTAGATCCTCAAGGGAGTTTGCGGGATGCTGCTATCGGAAAAAAATATATGGTTTCTACTGGGAACCCTCTAGCAACAAAAGCTGCTATCAAAGTATTAGAAGATGGTGGGAACGCTGTTGATGCTGCTGTGGCCGCACTACTTGTATTAAATGTGACTAATGGAGAAGCCGCAAGTTTTCCGTCTGTGGCTCCAACATTAATTTACGATCAAAAATCTGGACAAATTAAAAGTTATATTGGGGCAGGTACCGCCCCCAAAAAAGCAAGTATCGATTGGTTTCATGCGAAAGGTTATGATGTGATGCCAAAAAATTCGATCTTAACACAACTTTTGCCTGCATCACCAGATGTCATCGTACGACTGTTACAAGAACATGGAACAAAATCTTTTTCTCAATTGGTATCACCTGCCATCACCGTAGCTGAGGAAGGATTTCCTGCAAATCGTATCCTTGTTAAAAATTTAGACTTACCTTTATACAAACGATTGGGTTTTACCATCATCATGCCTTACAATTCAGAAGTGTATCTTGAAAAAAAATGGTGGTATGGAATTCGGGAAGGGGAACTTACAAAACGACAAGACCTTGCAAAAACTTGGAAGTCGATGGCGCTCGAGGAAACACAAAACTTAAAAAAAGGAAAATCCAGAAACCAAGCATTAGAATCTGTAAGAGATTATTTTTACAAAGGACCTATTGCCGATGCCATTGTAAAACTTCATAATGATAAAGGTGGTCTCTTTACAAAAGAAGATTTGGCAAACTATGTGGGAGGTTGGGAAAAACCAATCTCTGGAGAGTTCGGCGAATATAAAATTGTATCTAACCAAACTTGGACACAAGGTCCAGTGGTCCCAATGGTATTGCAACTATTAGACGGAGTGGATTTGAAATCGATGGGGCACAACTCACCTGAATACATTCATACTGTATCACAGGCTATTGAACTTGTTGTTGCTGATAGGGAAAGATACTTCGGAGATCCAAAGTTTGTCGATGTCCCCGTAGATGGATTGTTATCCAAAAAATACGCAACACTTCGACGTAAACTTTTACAAAAAGATGCTTTTGGACAAACTCCCCCAGCTGGGAATCCTTGGGTATTTTCCTCTAAAAAACCATCTTCTTTGTTGTCATCACCTAACGACTCAAAGAATCAGGAAATTAGCGAAATCAAATATGGAAAAGACACAACGTATTTGAGTATAGTCGATTCAAAAGGAAATGCAGTTTCTCTCACCCCGAGTGATTTTCCACAATCACCTATGGTTCCAGGAACGGGGCTTACATTAGGAATTCGAATGACTCAGTTTCGATTGGATCCAAACCATCCTTCCGCACTTGCTCCTGGCAAACGACCAAGGATCACTCCGAACCCAGGAATGGTTTTGAAAAATGGAAAGTTATGGATGAGTTTTGGAACTCCTGGTGGAGACGTACAAAGCCAAGCGATGGTTCAATTTTTTCTGAATGTCATCGTATTTGGAATGGATCCGCAAAAAGCGGTTGAAGCACCTAGGTTTCGTTCGGTGAATTGGCCTGATAGTTTTTCTCCTCATACCTATCGCCCTGGCGGAATTGAACTGGAAGAAAGTTTGTATTCTTTAGTCTCTGATTCATTAAAAGAAAAAGGATATAAAGTTTATAAAAAAGGTCATTTGGATAACGATCTTGGTTCCGTTTGTGCAGTGTTAAATGATCCAAAACAAAAACAATTAATTGGTGTTGCCGATCCTAGAGAAGAATCTTGGGCCGAAGGAAAATAATATCTCAAAATGAGAAAAATACTTCTGATAGAAGATGAACCGGGAATTCAAGAAACCATCCAAATTTCATTGGAATCAGAAGGTTTTTCTGTTTTGTTAGCTTCAACAGGAAAAGACGGAATCAAAAAAGTTTCGAATGATCTATCAGTGATTATACTTGATGTTGGTTTGCCTGACCAAAACGGATTTGAAGTTTTAAAAGAAATTAGAAAATTGTACCAAACGCCTGTTATCTTTTTAACAGCAAGAAATACGGAATTGGACAAAGTCCTTGGGCTCGAAATTGGGGCAGATGATTATATTGTAAAACCATTTAGTCCTAGGGAACTTTTGGCAAGGATTCGTGCAATTCTCCGAAGGACAAACCCATCACAAAATCTAGAAGATCATAAATTAAGAATTTCGTTGGATAAAAAGTTGGTTTATTTGAATGGACAAACACTGAATTTATCTCCTTACGAATACAAAACGATGGAATTATTTTTTAAATGGCCTGGTCGTATTTTTACTCGTGAAGAAATTATGGACAGTGTTTGGACAGAACCAGAAGATAGTTTCGACCGCGCTGTGGATACAGTCATCAAAAACCTCCGCGCAAGGTTCAAAGAAATGGAACCAGACTTCGACCCAATCGAAACAAGAAGGGGACAAGGTTATGGATTGAAGGAAAAAATATGAACCTTTGGATTCGCATCATCGTTAGTTTTTTTTTATCTTAAGTATTGGTTTTTATTATTTAATCGATAAAACAGAAGAATCCATTCGGCCTCGTTATATGGAAACTATCGAGGAGTCATTGAATGACACGGCTCATATTTTATCCGCAATTGTGGAAGAAAGATTGGAAAAACATCCCAATGAATATTCCACGTTTACTTCATCCCTGCATTCATTATTCTCTCCTGTTTTTAAAAACACAAACAATCGTTCTTTTGAAGCAAAAATTTATTCTCTTTTAAAAACAAACACTGATATCCAAGTTTATATCACGAATGCAAAAGGAATTGTGATTTTTGATTCTGAAGGTTATCGAGAAGGACTCGACTATTCAAAGTTTAATGATGTGTATTTGACTCTCCAAGGTAAATATGGAGCCAGGTCCAGTAAACTGATTGATACAGAAGGTGAAGGAGCAATTTTTGTTGCCTCTCCCATACATTATCAGAATCAAGTGATTGGTGTCCTTACTGTCATCAAACCCAAAACAGGAGTGATTCCTTTTATTGAAGAAGCAAAACGAAAGTTTTGGCGAATTTCTTTACTCGTTGCATCTGCCATTGCCATTCTATTTAGTTTGTTAGCCTATTTGAGTTTTCGTCCTATTTTACGGCTTTCGAAGTATGTGACTGCGTTGCGAAAAAAAGAAAAAGTAATCTTTCCAAAAATAGGAATTCGAGAACTCAATGAACTGGGTAAAGAAGTTGATTTACTTGTCGAAGAAATTGAAGGCAAAAAATATATAGAGTCTTATGTACAAACATTAACTCATGAAATCAAAAGTCCACTTTCATCCATTTTAGCTTCTGTAGAACTTTTACAAACCCATCCAAACGAATCAGATCGTCTTACAAAAAATATCCATGAGGAATCCAAACGAATTCAAAAACTCATTGAACAGATGTTGGAACTTACTTCTCTTGAGGGAAAAAAATCTATTTTGATAGAAGATCGAGTTTTGTTATTTGATTTAGTAAACGAAGTCATTACTAGTTTTCAAACGGAACTTCAGTGGAAATCTCTCCAAGGAATCATCATTTGTGAAAATAAACATTGGGAAGTAAAGGGGAATCGAAATTATTTGTTTTTAGCCATCGAAAATCTAATCAGAAACTCCATTGACTTTGCCAATGAAAAAGATACAATCACGATAAAAATTATAGAAGAATCAGATCAGAACCTAAAACTTTCCGTTTTGGATGAAGGACATACGATCCCTGATTATGCATTGAATCGGGTAACAGAAAAATTCTATTCCTTACCGAGACCAAATAACAACCGTAAGAGTTCTGGATTGGGACTGAGTATTGTGAGTCAAATTGTAGACCTTCACGGAGGAAAATTAGAGATTCAAAATCGAGTTCCTAAAGGCGTAGAAGTTTCACTTTTTTTCCCCAAGGCATAGATCCTCACCGAATCCTCACAATTCGATCATAAAAGACTCACGAGAATCCCCTATTCTAAACGTAGGAGATTTTTATGAGTAAATTACAAACTTCGGTAAACCTTCGGTTGGCCATCCTTGGCGGTATGGTTTTATTATTTATCATTCCCCTTGTTATGGTTGGTTCTTTGATTGAGGAGAGAAGTGCTTCGAGAAACCAAGCCGTTATGGAAGTGGGAGAAAAATGGGGATCTAACCAAACGATCGTAGGTCCTGTGTTAATGGTTCCATATAACCTTAGAATTCCAAAATCCGGTTCTTCTAAAGAAAAGGATAAGTGGGATTATGTAACGGATTATGCTTATTTTTTACCAGAGGAAATGGACTCTGTTGTAGATATGAAAACAGAACTTCGCAAAAGAAGTATCTATGAAATTCCGTTATACACAAGTAAGGTGAAAATCTCTGGTAAATTCTCTCCTATTTTTTCATCCGACTTTCCTATCGATACTACATATATTTACTGGGATGATGTTCGTTTGGTTGTTTCTGTTTCCGATTTGAAGGGGCTTGGCGGTGAGATGAAATTAAATTTAGCAGGTAAGGATAAAAAGTTTTTACCGGGAACGAGATCCTCTTATTTACATTCAGGACTAAACTCAGCTGTTTCCATCACAGAAGCTGGTAACTCCATCCCTTTCGAAATTCAATTAGAAGTTAAAGGTTCTGAATCATTTTCAGTAATCCCCATTGGTAAAAAATCTAAATTAGTTATGAGTTCTGATTGGAAGGACCCATCTTTTAATGGTAACCTTTTGCCTAAAGATCGTTCGATTCATGAAGAAGGATTTTCTGCAGTTTGGGAATCTTCTTACTTTGCAAGATCGTATCCACAAATCATCCATTCCATGAATGATTCCATTTTAGATACAATTTTGAATTCAGGATATGGAGTGGGCCTCGTGATTCCTGTGGATCATTATTTAAAAATGGAAAGGTCTGTGAAGTATGGACTTCTTTTTATCGTAACTAGTTTTGCTTTGTTCTTTCTTATGGAAGTGTTTGGAGGAGTTTTATTACATCCTATCCAATACGTTCTCATTGGAAGTGCGATGGTTTTGTTTTATATTCTAAACTTATCTTTTTCAGAACACTTTGGATTTTTACCAGCATACATTCTTTCGAGTTTGGCAGTGACAGGTCTTATCGGATACTATGCGATCAATGTATTAAAAAATCAAAAGAAGGGGCTTATCACCGCATCCTATTATCTTGTTTTGTATTCTTTTTTGTATGTGATTTTGGCTTCTGAAGAACAAGCTTTGCTTCTTGGATCTTTGGCTCTGTTTATGGTTCTCGCCGCAGTCATGCACTTCACTCGCAAAGTGGACTGGTACCAGTTCGGAATCAAAAAGGAAAGTTAAGAAAAAGACGGATTTCCTTTAGCGATATTCAAAGCGAAAATTTGAATATCAAACATCCAATAGATATAAAAAAACCTAACAGGGACAAAATCCGCTGTTAGGTTTTTTACTGACTAACAAATGCTAGTGTAAGTTTAGAAGAGGATTATTCTCCCCAAACAACTAAACACTCGCGATAGAAAAGACCAGTGAGAAGAGAAACAGACTCTCTATCAATCACTGCGATTTTTTTGATTCCACCACTTTTTGCAGCTTCGTCAATTGAATGTCCAGCTCCAAAAAAGATGTAGTTTGCAAGAAAAAAGGAAAAACTGCAGGATTTCCCTGATTTTTCTACTTTAGCAGATGTTAAAGTGTTTCCTGTTGCATCAGCTACAACGTGTTGACTTGTAGCATTGAATAGAACACCAGGAACAGGAGTAGTCAAACAGTTTGTAAAAAAAGCCAAACTAAAAATTGCAAGCAAAACGTATTTCATGATTATTCTCCAGATACAATTGTACAATAGTTACGGAATAAACCGGTCAAAATAGAAAGGGAAGAATGGTCAATCGTTGCAATTTTGCTAATTCCATTTTTGTTTGCAATATAACCAGCACCAGCATCACCCGCACTGAAAATATGTAACAAAGTGAATTGGCATCCTTTTGCTTCTTTAGTTGCCTTTACATTGTTTTCAGGGTTGAATGTTCCTGCAAATTTTGTAGAGGAAAAAATGAACCCGTGAGTTGGGCCTATCGCACAATTTGCGAATAGAAATACAGATAATAGAGAAATAAATACTAATTTCATTTTCATTGGTAACTCCCGATTAAGATCCTTTAACAATTGTGCATACTCTATGGTAAACAAAACCAGCGAAAACGCCAAGTTGTTCGTAATCTATAAAAGCAACTTTTGTAATATTTGCAGATTTTTTTGCTGTTTCAATAGAAGAATCCCCGAAAGAAAATAAATACAGAATTGAGTGGTTGCAACCACGGCCTTCTGTAGAAGCTTCTGCACCAATTCCAATTGGGCCAGGAACGTTTGATTTGTGGAATATCAAACCGCCTCGGTAATAAGAAGCTGGGGTTGCATAGTCCCTAGTTGGGTTTGTATTGGCACTTGCGATGTACAATGAGTGAATGGAACCACCTGTACAGTTTTGTGTGAATAGTATGATCGTGAGTGAGATTGCAAAAAAAATGCTCTTTTTCACATGATCCTCCTGATTAAATTTTGTCTGTTGTATTTTTTCCTGATGATTGTGTCAACGATCTTGAAAGTTTTCTGATAAAAACTAACAGAGAACATTTGAGTTTGTAGTAGAAAGCCTGTTAATTGCAAATGGGATCAAATCGTAGTTTGATCTCCAATTTAATGAATGTCTTTCTTCTATTTGTTTATTGCATAGAGCGAAAATTTTCTTAAAAAAATGTATTTGGATCACTTCTTTTCGTCTTATTTCTACTGAGGTGAACGAGATTCATTTTTGGTTCTGCGAGTTGGCTTGGAACGTTTCTTGCCAAGGCACTCTTCCTCTACATTATGGCTTTAAAATTAATCTAGTTTTTAGGACGGTTCTGTTTGTTTTCTAAATTTTTTGCTTCCAAAAACGTGATGACCATTTCTGAAGATCTCTTCACAGAAGTGATGTTACGAAACAACAAACGGATGTTCTTGTCCTTTCTTTCTATATTGGCTCTTGCCAACGTTGCTACACTTTCCATCAAAATTTCAGGAAAAGGTTCGGAATACCTAACTTACCAAAGCATTCTCATTGAATTTGTATTGGCTACTTCTATTTTGATTGTTGGATTTTTACTTTCTACCAAGTTAAAAACACATTGGGCTTCTAGTTACATTTCGATTACAGGTGTTACCTTATGTTTACTTGTTTTCCAATATGTAATTTATGGGGCCACAGAACTTGCCGCTACTTTTTATATCTCCTTTGTTTTAAGTGTATTGTACTTCAATCGTAATGCTTCTATTTATAATTTTATTCTAATTATTGTTTCTGAGATTGTATTATTTGTATTACGACCTGAATTGATTCCCGGAGGCCCGAGAAGTAATATCATTGTTAGGTTTTTAATTTTTGTTTGGGTGGGGATCGGAGCCACTGTGGGAGCAACGGCAACCAGAACACTTTTAAACTTAGCTGTTGAAAAACAAAAAGAAGCAAAAACGGCCTTAGAGAATTTACTAAACATGGCTAAAACCATCCTTCAAACCATCGATCTGATGAAACAACAAATCAGAAATCAAGATACAATTTCGGAAGAACTAAAACAAATTTCGGAACACCAAGCATCTTCCCTTTCTGAAATCTCAAGTTCTTTAAAAGAATTATCATCCAAAGCAGATTCGAATAATAAAATCGCCAAATCGTTGTATAACGAGTCGGAAGTATCCATTCAATCTGTAAATGATCTAAAAGCCATTAATGAAACGGTCCAAACAGGAACAGGAAGGATTTATAAAAATTTAGATGTTGTGATGGGTTATTCCAATGATACCTCGGAACATATCCATCTTTCTATCAATAAGTTCAATATTCTAAAAGAAAAAAGTACAGAAATTTCTGACTTTGTCTCTGTAATCAATGACATTGCCGACAAAGTAAATTTGTTATCTTTAAATGCTTCCATCGAAGCTGCAAGAGCGGGGGATCATGGCCGAGGGTTTGCCGTTGTCGCAGAAGAAATATCGAAGTTAGCTGCTGCAACCACTCGTAATTCTAAAGAAATTTCAAAGATCATCCAAGAGAATCTTTCTCTCATCGGTGAAAGTAGCGAACTCATCAACAGGTCTTCTAGTATGATGGGAAAACTGGATTCAGCCATTGGTGTGATTAAAGATGAGATCACTGGCGTTGGTAGCAAAATTGTAGAAATCGACAAAGCTATCGAAACCATCGACAATCTAAACACAAGGATCTACGAAACAAGTAAAACCATCGAAAACTCTACGAATTTCCAAAAGATCGCTACGGAAGAGTCTACAAAAATCACAGCCGACATTTCAGAATACGCAACGAGCATAGTCGAAATTTCCAAACAAATCTCAGAAAGTAGTAAATCCACCGGAGGAATCATTGTTCAGCTGGATTCTATGGCCAAAGAGATGACAAATTAACGATCAAACTGCTGGCTTTTAAAGCCTAGTTCCCTAATTTCCGAAGGAAGTCGGAGTTTTACAAAAAGTGAGTGGAAACTCATTTCTTGATTGACCGATTCTTTAACGTACGTATTGTCCATGGTTTGTGTACGCTCGCACAACTATGAACCGATACTCACAGATTGTTCTTTTTTCCTTTGTTGTTTGTTTATTTTTGGCAAACTCAATTCCTCTCTCGGCGCAGGAATACGTTCCCAGTGCTGGTTGCGAAAAAGATCCTCCTCCGAAAAACCTTCCCTTTCCCATGGATCCGACCAAACAACTTTGTAAAAAGGATATAGAGGACAAAAAAGATAGTTGGTATCTAACAGGTTTGCCGCTCATCAATTCGGACCCAAACGAAGGGATTGGGTATGGAGCGCGAGCTTATGTTTATGATAATGGAAAAAAAACAGATCCACTGTTTCATTACACACCGTATCGGATGCGAGTGTTTGGTCAGTATTTCAATACAAACAAAAATGCTCAATACCACCAAGTAAGTTTGGATATGCCCTTCATTGCGGATACACAATGGAGACTAAGAGCGGATCTATTTCTTACCATCACACCCACAACTCTCTATTTTGGAATTGGGGAAGATAGTATGAAGCCACTGTCTTATTTGGATCGCAACCAACAAGATGGAAGGCATATCTTAAACGCAAGTTATATGGATCAGGAAAACAACCTTACGTTTTATAGGCCAGGAACTAGTGCTGATCCAGTTAGTCTCGGTGGAAAAACCTATTCTGGATTTCCACAAGCTCCAGGTTTTGTTGTCACAGATAAAATGTATAATCGTTATACGATAGAAACGCCAATGGCGACTGCGAGTACGGAACGGTCCTTTGTTGGTGGAACAGTAAGGCTTGTTGCTGGATTAAAGTTTTCGAATAATATTGTTAGAACTTATGATGGTAGGTTGGCTCGTGGTGTGGATCCACTTCTAGGTGGTGAACATACCGCAGATGTTCCGAATGGAAAAACTCGACTCACCGAGGATCATGAAGCCAAAAAGATCATTGGATATAATGGTGGTTATGTGAACTCCCTTCGTTTAGGTCTTGTTTACGACACTAGAGATTTTGAACCAGATCCAAACTCTGGTATTTTTGCAGAAGCCACCTATGAAAAACACACCAAAGCCATTGGATCCGAATACGACTATCAAAAGTATTTTGCACAAACCAAACTATTTTGGAGCCCATTTCCTAAGGTATTTGATAAACTTGTCATCGCCAACCGGTTTGGTTTGGGTGTGACCGAAGGGGAATCCCCTTTTTACGAATATAGAAATATGTGGGGAACGGAAGGTCTTGTGGGTGGACTTGGTGGTCTTCGGACTTTACGTGGATTCAAACAAGATCGATTTGTGGGACGAGCCATGGGTTGGGGGAACACAGAAGTTCGTTGGAAATTTGCAGAAGCCCGTTTCGGAGATGAATTTTTTGCCTTTAACTTAGTTCCCTTTTTTGATTATGGTCGTGTTTGGGACGATGAACATAAGTTAGGTTGGAAAGGGTATGCCTATTCTCGAGGGATTGGATTACGAATTGCTTGGAACCAAGCAACAATCATTATGATAGATTATGCAAAGTCTAGAGAAGACGAACAATTGTTTGTAAACTTTAGCCACGTATTCTAAAATTTTAAAAAGAAAACCAATTCAATGAATTAGAGGTATACCAGTGTTAGATTGAAACATTGGTATACCAAATACATTTCATTAACCTGCCGCGACCTCTTGTTTGTTGAGTACAGGAACTCCCGAAAGACTATCTTTTACCGGACATACTTTATGAATATGCGCCAGAAGTGCATCGATGTTTGACTTTGGTGAATCACTTTCGATATTCACTCGGTATCGAATTTCTGAAAAACCAGGCCTAACATCCGATAAACCTTGAAATCCATCCAAATCCAAATCACCTTCTGCAAACACTTGGTAATCTTTTAACTCCACTTTATGTGCGGGTGCAAAAACAGAAACCAAAACCCCAACACAGGCGGCAAGACCACCTAATAAATGCTCAACGGGATTGGCACCTAAATCGGTTCCACCTAAAAATTCCGGTTCATCAATCACCCATTTGTGTTGCCTTGATTCTAAGTTGAGTTTCAGCCCACCGGCCCACGATGCCTTTGCTTCAAATAAAGTATTCGCCATTTGTTTCCTCCAAATTGGTAAGTACTGAACTTGTTCGGCTAAAATAAATTGACAAACCCTATATTCACTATAACAGATAAAAAATCTAATATTGCATAGTATATGATTCGAACTTCTGATCCATTGTACAGAGCCAAAGGGGAAGAAGGGCGCCTCCAAACTCTTTCTAATCGAAGGATGGGTTTGTCATAGGGACCGGGCTACTCCAGGGTTCGCGTTCGCTCCCGTCGCCCACCTTCGGTTGCGCGACCAAGCCTTCCGTATCCCTGGCGCAGGAATTTTCTTTTGTTCGGTATAAAGTTCTTTAAGATACAATCGATACAGATTACTGTCCTCAACCTTGGTAATTATATGAAATTAATTTTTGCTCTATTCGTGACTTTGTTTTTTGTAAGTTCCATCTCAGCCCAATGGAAAGATCCATCGGAAAGATTAGAATGGAATAGGGAAGTTGAAAAAAAATGGAGTCAAAAAAATACTCCGGATGCAAACGGAAAACTATCTGTTAATCATCTCATCACTCTAGATACAAATATTGATCCATATTCTCAAAATATGGCAGAAGGAAGATACGGTACTAAATTTTATTTTAAATATTATAGTTTTAAACTTCCAACAGAATTCAAAAGAGGGGATACTCTTTTATTGAGAATCACTGAAGTCATCAATCCACTTGATTTTTATTTAAGTCGATTGGATCTTACATATAACGAAAGTTCAATTTTTGAATCTGGTGGAATGTTTCGGATGGATGCATTTTATAAAGGACAACCTGTTCCATTTGATGGTCCTGGCATTGAGGTGCAGTTTCCTGTCCAGAATCCAACCAATGCTTACAATCTGTATTCGTATCAAAACAATCTTTGGGAAAAAAAACAAGATAGTAAAGATATTCAAACATCGGTGAATACCACCGAATCAACTTCTGATAATTTTGAATTTAATCTAAGTTCGATTGATAAAATTGTCAGTGGTGTAAAAGGATTCGTTTGGTGGAATTTTGACCTTCCTCGTAAAAACATAACTTGTTTAACTGGAAGGATTAAATCATCCAATACAAGCCATTCAGTGACTGTTGTTGGAATTAGTAAACTAGGGGTTACTACAAAACAATTTTATACGGATGAGTTTAAGATAAACTATTTGCAAGACGTTATGGTTAAAGTCATCGTTGATGGTGGTGATGGTACATTGGGTGCATCCAATCACATTCAAACGAACAAAGTTGATAGTTATTTTTATAGTGATGAGAATAAAAAAGGGAAATGCCAGAATATTGGTGAAATCAATACCAAAAAAGTTAGTCCTGAATTGAAAAACGATCGTGGAGAATTATTAAAATACCTAGACCTAAATGATATTCTATAGAATATTTAAAGTTAATTTATTAGGATTCAAGAATAGTTTTAAGGTAATAAGCTAACTGAATGAATCCAATCCAGAAAAATTCACTAGAGCTTATTAGCTTTTCTCCGCTATCTCAAATAAAAATTTGAGATATCCTTCAATGGTTACACTTACATAATTCCAGTATTTGTTCCACCAATGGTTCACACTATGGGGAAGAACATACCTTTGCCCTAAGTGGTGTTTTTCCTTTAGTAAAAGTAGATTCGTGATCATCCCTAATCTACGATCTCTGATTCATCAAAGCGATAATCCTTATTTTTGTCCAAATACCTTTTTTGTTTGGATCCTTTTGCATCAAAGATAATATACTCATCAAATTCACCATCTTGGTCATTGTCTGCAAACTCTACTGTTTTGACGCCTTTTGTATCATAAGACCTTTGGATTGTGAAAAAATCAGTAAGATACGGATTAAAAGATTCGGAGGTTAATACTCCACTGAAATCATAAGTTTTTTGATTTAAAATTTGATCTGTTTCTTTGTCATAACAGGAAAGTTGGATGAGTTTTCGTGTTTTTTTATAATAAGTAGATGTACAATAGTTGTCTTCATCAAAACTATATTCATACAATTCACTTTCCATCGATTTTTTATATTTATTAAACTTATCTTTTTCCAAAGCATAAAGTAAAAGAAAATATAGATTCGAAATGAATAAAATTCCGGATATGATCGTGAGTAGAAATTTTGTATCTTTTTTCGCTTTTAACTTAGTGAGTTCCCGATAACGATTGTATCTTTGGATTGGAAATTTATCTTCTTCGGGAGGATCTTCCGAAAAGGATCCATTTTCAATAATCTCTAATGCTTTTGAGTAGTCTTGATCCGAAACATAAATCTCAATTAAATTAGAATGTCTGGGAATCATGGCATCTAAAACGTCCAGGTCTTCCCCTTTCGTCATAAACTTAACCTGGTTGGCTGCCAGAGCTGATTCAATGACTTTGACTTTTGTATAATCTGTGGATGTATAAATTAGTTTCATTTGTTCACTTCAACACCCCAAATATTTCTAAGTTAGCTGAGTTTTACAATCCAAAACTTTCAATTTTGAAGCTCTAAGTCTCTGAGAAAATGCTTTTCAACAAAAAGCACAGATCTTAATTTCCTCTCTATGGATACAAATCAAATCACCGTACAATCTACAATCAGTGCCGATAGTAAAAAGGTTTGGGATTATTATACTTTGCCCACACACATCATCCATTGGAATTTTGCCGCTGACGATTGGCAGTGTCCTTGGGCCAAAAACGACCTAAAGGTTGGCGGTAAGTATAGTGCAAGAATGGAAGCCAAAGACGGAAGTTTTGGTTTTGAGTTTGAAGCCACTTACGACCAGGTGATCGATCAAAAATTAATTAGTTATACTATGGAAGATGGTAGAAAGGCAAGCGTTGGGTTTGAAACTTTAGGAAACAAAACACAGGTTACTGTAACGTTTGATGCGGAAAACCAAAATCCTGTGGAAATGCAAAAAGGCGGATGGCAGGCCATCTTAGATAATTTTAAAAAATATGTAGAATCTCATTAAACAAAGTAGGTTCTACCTTGGCGCATGAAAAACCTCTTTGTTTATTTGGAACTTGTTGAAATCAACAAAGAGGCATCTTGGTTCATAAAAATATTTTTCCCATGATGGAATGTTTTTATTTCTATATTTTTAAATCCAACCTCGGTAAGTAATGATTTTAAATGTAAATGTGCAAATCCGTTATGTACATTGGGATGATTGATGTTTTCATTTTTATCAAAATCAACAATGATCAATTTACCATCTGCATTTAATATGGAATTAAACTGTTTTAGTAATGTGATTGTATCAGGGACATGGAGTAAAACCAAAGAAGCTAAAATGATATCGGCTTTTACATTGGATTCAATTTTTGTAAAATCAGAATAAAATACTTTGGTTTTGGTTTGGTCTATCTTAGTTCGGACAATTTTTTCTTTTAAGATTTCTAACATGGATTCGGAAGAATCAATGAATAAAACTTGATCCACCAAATAGAATAATTCTAATCCAATGAGTCCGGTCCCACATCCATAATCTAATAAAGTTTTTCCTTTTTGATTTTGTAATTCTTTTTCGACAGCAGATAAAATGATTTTTGCTAAATCTTTCCTTTCCTCTGTATCGTATTGTCTCGCAATCTGATTGAATCGATTTTGTTCCATAATCGGCTTTGTTTTTCTTCCTTAAAAAGAAAGGGATGTTCGTTTTAGACCAGGTACCGACACCTTCTTGAACAAAAAATAATTTCTATTCCTGCAAGGTTCTCCTGGATTTCTATCTTTTTCTTTTGATTTCAATCGTCTTTATAATTATATGCCTTCTTGGAAAGCGGTTATCAAAAACTTCGCTAGAGATTCGTTTCTCTTGGTTTTGGTATTCCTGCTCTACTTATTCATCGGAAAATTAAGTTTAAATTTATCCTCCATCGATGGATACAGCACTCCTGTCTGGCCACCAGCAGGATTAGCCTTAGGATTCGCTTTGTTATTCGGCAACCGAGTTTGGCCGGCCTTATTTTTGGGTGCATACTTTACTAATACAACATACCTTCCCAGTTCAGAATCTTGGATTGAGTTTCTGATTTCCAATCCACAGAATATAACTATATCTTTGGGTAATTCGACTTCTGCAATTTTAGGAGCTTATTTTTTAAAAAAATATTCGGACCCTAAATTGAATATTTTTCAATTCCATGAGATCGTAATATTTTTTACATTTGCAGGACCGATTACAGCATTCATCTCTTCCGTCATAGGTAGTTTTTCGTTATATTATTTTAAGATCATTTACTTTGAGTTACTTTTTCAAACATGGCTGACTTGGTGGATGGGTGATTCCATTGGAATCATTATTTTTACACCGCTAATCATTCTGATTTGGAAATGGTATTTAGGTGAAGAGAAACTTGTTCGCTTGGTTGTTTTTGCTACAGCTACAATGAGTACTTTTATTTTTACTTTATCCGTTTTCTTTTTAACTAGAAATTGGGAGAAAAAATTTGTCAATTATCGAATCAAATCAGATGGACAAATCATATCCAGTGCAATTGAAAATCGATTATTCGAAACGTTAAGAGTTGTTAAGGCTTTGGGTTCCTTCATCGCACTCACTGAAAATTTGAATCGCGATTTTTTTGAAAAATTTTCAAAAGGTATCATAGATGATGAAAATAGCGTGGCTGCATTGTCTTGGGATCCTCTAATTCAAAAATCAGCTCGATTCACAAATGAACAAAAATTAAAAAAAGATTATCCAGAATCGATTGGTATATCGATTAAAAGTGATCAAAAAATAATACCTTCCCCAGAAAACGAAGAATACGTATTCATTCGATACATATATCCATACCCAGAAAACAAACAAGCAATCGGGTTTAACTTGTTATCTGATCCAGTAAGAAAAGAAACATTACATAGGGCATCCAAAAGACAAGGAGTCGATATAACGGGTAAAATCAAACTGGTTCAAAATTTAGAAAACAATTTAGGTTTTTTAGTTTTTTATCCTGTTACCCGAAGGAATGGCGAGTCTGGGTTTGCAGCGGCGGCCATTCGATTAACCTCTGTCCTTGATCATACTTTGGTTGGAAATGACCAAAATCATTTATGTATTAAAATCGAGGAACGAAACGATCCATTCCATATTGAAATTTTATCAAAAGATTGTTCCAATATTGAAGAAAAAATGTTCTCTGATTTTTTCTATGAACATCCAATTGTGATAGGTTCGCATGTTTTACATGTGAAGGTGATTGCTACTAAAGAATATTTTCAAAAAAATTTAACCAACGCATCTAGGTTTATCCTAATTATTTCTTCGTTAATGACTGGTTTACTTGGAATACTTTTACTAATCATCATGGGTAAAGAAAAGAGCATCCAGAACATTGTAGAAAAAAGAACATTTGAGTTAGAAAAAGCAAATAGAGTTAAATCAGAATTTTTGGCAAATATGAGTCATGAAATTCGTACACCAATGAATGGTGTTTTGGGAATGTTAACTTTATTGGAGCAAACTAAAATTGATTTGGAACAAAAAGACTATTTGGATAATGCAAAAAAAGCAGTTTTATCACTTTTAACCATCATCAATGATATTTTGGATGTTTCAAAATTAGAAAACAAAAAACTAGAGACGGATCCGAAACCTACCAATATACATAAATTATGTAAAGATCTGATTCAACTTTTTCTATCGGATGCACGTAAAAAAAATCTCGAATTTTATGTAAATATATCCAATTTAGATCCAAATCTATATGCCATGGTCGATGAAAATCGCCTTCGCCAAATTCTGATTAACTTAATCGGGAATGCATTAAAATTTACGTTTGTTGGGTCGTTAAGTTTAGATGTAAAGATAAGTGAAGATAGAAAATACATTATGTTCACCGTAAAAGATACGGGAATCGGAATATCCCCAGAAAACATTTCTAGATTGTTCAATCGTTTCGTACAACTAGAAGACTCTCGAACTAAAAAATTTGAAGGTTCCGGACTCGGCCTTTATATTTCAAAACAACTTGTTAATTTGTTAGGTGGAGAAATAGAAGTTCAAAGTGTTTTGAATGTTGGATCTTCTTTTCAGTTTACCATTCCATTTGAAGAAACAGATCAAAAAGAAATTCCGGTGGAAAATATCAGTCCTCATTTAGCCACTGGAGACAACAACTTCCATATTTTAGTCGCAGAAGACAATTCGTTAAATCAAAAGTTTATCGTAAAATTATTCCAAAAAGAAAATTTAAAAGTGAGTGTTGCCTCAAACGGAATTGAGGTAATCCAACTATTAGATGAATCAGGCAATCATCCTGAAGATAAGTTTAATATGATCCTTATGGACATTCAAATGCCATTAATGGATGGAATGGAAGCCACAAAACTCATTCGAAAACGCGAAGACGATTATCATGACATTCCTATCATTGCGATTACTGCTAATAGTATGGATTCCCAATTGAAAGAATATTTGGAAAATGGAATGAATGGATACGTAAAAAAACCAATCATCCTTTCTGAACTGATGTCTGCGATTTATAAAAACTTAAAACAATAACTAAAAATCAAAGAATAGGTCCTGATATGATGGTTCGGGATTACGCTGGGTTTTTCCCTATTGACTCCCAAACAAACATTCATGATTTTTTTTTGAATTTTATGTCGTTTAATTCCATTGACAAAATATGTCTCATTCAGTTTATTTAGATTCTATTCCGGGAGGAATGAGGTGAAACTCCTCAACTGACGGCGCAACCGTAAATCCTTATCCACTACAGATAAGGAAAGTCGGATCTTCCCACATATGAATCGCCCGTAAACGATCATCTGTACCGAAATTTTTTTCAGGGCCCCGGACTATTGCTACCGGGATACCCACACCTTCTTCCAAAAAAGTTGTAGTGTTCCGGGCTAATGAGATTTGGCCATGGAAAAACAACATTCCAAACCATCTCCATAAGCAAATCGATGTTAGCTGTCGCAATGTATGAGTTTTTGGTTCATTCTGAACTCATAATAAATATAAAATTTTTTAGACTTGGAGTTGTTGGATGGATTATCAATCGGAAGTTTTGTTAAAAGAGAATCAGGATCGATTTGTGGTCCTACCCATTAAGTACCCTAACATTTGGGAGATGTATAAAAAACAACAGGCATCCTTTTGGACTGCTGAGGAAATTGATTTAAGTAGTGATTTAGATGATTGGAATTCATTATCCAATAACGAAAGATTCTTTTTAAGTAACATTTTGGCATTTTTTGCCGCAAGTGATGGAATCGTAAACGAAAACTTAGCAGTCAACTTTATGAGAGAAGTTCAGCTACCAGAAGTTAGGTGTTTTTATGGATTCCAGATTATGATGGAAAATATCCATTCAGAAACCTATTCACTTCTCATTGACACATACATCAAAGATCCAAAAGAAAAACATAAACTTTTCCATTCAATAGAAACCATTCCTGCTGTAGAGAAAAAAGCCAAATGGGCCTTACGTTGGATTGGTGAGGGTAATTTTGCGGAACGATTACTTGCCTTTGCCGCCGTGGAAGGAATCTTTTTTAGCGGAAGTTTCTGTGCCATCTTTTGGATGAAAAAAAGAGGCCTCCTTCCTGGCCTTAGTTTTTCCAATGAACTGATCAGTCGCGATGAAGGTTTACATTGTGAGTTTGCTTGTATTCTCTTTAAAATGTTACAAAATAAACCAAGTGCCGATCGTGTTTACGAAATATTTACAGATGCAGTCAATATCGAAAAAGAATTCATCACCGAATCTTTGTCAGTTGATCTCATCGGAATGAATGCAAAACTAATGCGGCAGTACATTGAGTTTGTAGCAGATCGTTGGCTGATCGAACTTGGATTTGAAAAACTATATTATTCCTCCAATCCCTTTGATTTTATGGAAATGATTTCTTTACAAGGGAAAACAAATTTTTTTGAAAAACGAGTAGGGGACTACCAAAAGGCCGGTGTTTTAAATTCGGAACAAGGTTTTACATTCTCTCTGAATGAAGATTTTTAAAATTTAAGGAAAAGAAATTATATGTTTGTAATCAAAAGAAATGGAAAACAAGAATCGGTAAAGTTTGATAAAGTTACGGCTCGTATTGAAAAGTTATCCTACGGTCTCAGCCGTTTGGTTAGTCCTATTGATGTTGCCATAAAAGTCATTGAAGGAATTTATGATGGGGTTAGTACTTCGGAACTGGACAATTTGGCTGCTGAAATTGCCGCTTCCCTTACCACAAAACATCCTGATTATGCGCTTCTTGCCAGTCGTATCGCTGTAAGTAACTTACATAAAAACACAACCAAATCTTTTTCGGAAACAATGGAACGATTGTATTCTTATATCGATCCAAAAACAAATAAAACAATGCCTCTGATTGCAGAGGATGTATGGGAAATCGTAAAACAACATTCCGAACTTTTAGATAGTTCCATTATTTATGATCGGGACTTTGGTTTTGATTATTTTGGGTTTCGCACTTTGGAAAAATCTTATTTGTTAAAACTCGACGGTAAAATTGTGGAACGCCCTCAACATATGTACATGCGAGTGGCTCTTGGCATCCACAAACATAGAATTGACGATGTTATCAAAACTTATAATTTGATGAGCGAACGTTGGTTTACACATGCAACGCCCACTCTTTTTAATGCAGGAACACCTAAACCACAAATGAGTAGTTGTTTTCTTTTGACAATGAAAGACGACAGCATCGACGGAATTTACGATACCCTCAAACAAACAGCAAAAATTTCACAGAGTGCTGGTGGAATTGGACTTTCGATTCATAACATTCGGGCCACAGGTTCTAATATTGGAGGAACTAACGGAACCAGTAACGGAATCATTCCCATGTTACGTGTGTTTAACGATACGGCACGGTATGTAGACCAAGGTGGTGGAAAACGAAAAGGTGCCTTTGCCATTTATTTGGAACCATGGCATGCCGATATTTTTCCATTTTTGGAATTAAAGAAAAATCACGGTAAAGAAGAGATGCGGGCTCGTGATTTATTTTTTGCACTTTGGATCTCTGATCTTTTTATGAAACGAGTGGAAGAGGGTGGTGATTGGAGTTTGTTTTGTCCCAATGAAGCACCGGGTCTTGCTGAAGTTTATGGTGATGAATTTGTGGCACTATATGAACAATATGAAAGGGAAGGACGAGCGCGCACCAAAGTCAAAGCACAAGACCTTTGGTTTGCCATTGTGGAATCACAAATAGAAACCGGAACTCCTTATTTGTTGTACAAAGATGCAGCCAATTCCAAAAGTAATCAGAAAAATTTAGGAACCATCAAAAGTAGTAACCTCTGTACCGAAATTTTAGAATTCACAAGCCCAGACGAAGTTGCCGTTTGTAATTTGGCATCGGTCGCTTTACCAAAGTTTGTTGTAGATGGAAAATTTTTATTTGATAAATTGTATGAAATTGTCTATCAAATGACGGTAAATTTAAACCGTATCATTGATGAAAATTATTACCCTGTTCCAGAAGCAAAAAATTCAAATTTAAAACACCGTCCGATTGGGATTGGTGTTCAAGGTTTAGCCGATGTTTTTATCCTCCTTCGTTTGGCCTACGAAAGCGATGCCGCAAAAAAACTAAATATCGAAATTTTTGAAACGATATACTTTGCTGCCATGACAGCCAGTAAAGACATAGCCAAAGAAGAAGGAACGTATCCTAGTTTTCCTGGTTCGCCTCTTTCCCAAGGAATTTTCCAATTTGATTTATGGAATGTAAAACCAACTGGTCGCTGGGACTTTGATTCCCTTAGGAAAGAAGTCATTCAATTTGGTACAAGGAATTCTCTTCTTGTTGCACCAATGCCAACAGCTTCCACTTCGCAAATTTTAGGAAACAATGAATGTTTTGAGCCCTACACTTCCAATATCTATACAAGGCGAGTTCTAAGCGGTGAGTTTATCATTGTCAATAAACATTTGTTACATGATTTGATTGAACTTGGACTTTGGAATTCTGAAATGAAAAACAAAATCATCGCTTTAGGTGGGAGCATCCAGTCGATTCCTTCCATTCCTGATTCCATCAAAGAAATATACAAAACAGTCTGGGAAATGAAACAAAGATCTCTTATTGATATGGCAAGGGATCGTGGTGCGTTTATCTGTCAGTCTCAGTCTTTGAATTTATTTGTAGAAAGTCCTACCGTTTCCAAACTAACCTCCATGCATTTTTACGCATGGAAACAAGGTTTAAAAACAGGGATGTATTATTTGCGAACCAAAGCCGCAACACAAGCCATCCAATTCACTGTAGAAAAAGGCAAAGAAGTTAGTCCCTTAGAAAAAGAATTCCAATCCTCTTCTTTGCAAGCTAACAAAAAAGAGGTGAATTCTGAATTTGTGGGTGAGGCCTGTTCTATGGAAGAAGGTTGCCTCGTTTGCGGAAGTTAAAGGAACTCTAAGGCATCAGTGAAATAGCTAAAAAGGAAGCCATAATCACTAAGTGGATGAGTCCATGCAGTGATGTGGTCCTTCCCGATCCAAAAGTAAAACTTCCTGCAAGAAAGGTGACCATCAAAAACACAATCCCTTTGCTATCCAATCCAAGGGTTAATGGTTTATCAAACATAAGAGAATACAAACTCACAGCGGGAATTGTGAGTGCAATACTCGCCGCTCCTGATCCCAAAGCTAAGTTCAAACTCGTTTGTAGCTCATTGATTTTTGCCGCATTCATAGCGGCCAATGTTTCTGGAGCCAAAACCAAAATTGCAATCACAATCCCCACAACGGCTTTTGGTGCGCCTAACGCTGCAATGGTGCTCTCAATGGTAGGACTCAGAATTTTAGACAAACCCACAACGGCAACTAAAGAAAATAAAAGGGAGATAAAACTAGTAACGGCTCTTTTTTTACTTGGTCTAGTTCCAGAGATTTCAGGTTGTGATACCTCTTCCTCAGAAACCGCAAAAAAGTTTTTATGAGATTTTGTTTGCGACCATACCAGTGACCCATACAATACAAGAGATGCAAGTGATACAAAGATGAGTTGTCCTGCACTATAGGTTCCTCTGTTTGTCGTAGTTGTGAACAAAGGCAGAATTAAAGTAAGTGTGGATAATACCGCAAGAACTCCGAGTAAGGCAGTGGTTCCTACAGATTGAAAGCCTAGTTCTTTATGCTTTAAACCACCTAACAAAATGCAAATGCCTATGATTCCGTTTGTCACAATCATTAGAGCCGCAAAAACTGTATCTCTTGCAATTTGTGGTGAATCTGCCGTGTCGTTACTCATAAGACTGACAATGAGTGCCACTTCAATCACCGTAACAGAAATTGCTAAAATCAAAGTTCCGAGCGATGGTCCCACTCGTTCCGCGATGACTTCTGCGCTATGAACTGCACTTGAGATACCGACGGCTAAAAATACAACAGCGAATGCGATGAGAAGCCCTTCACCAATCGGTGCGATCATAGCAAATAATAATACCAAAAAGGATGTGAACGAGAGCCAGTCATTGGATGAGATTGTTTTTGAATTTGCCATAGAGTTTCTAATTTAATATTTTATATTCTTCAATTCTCAGACTATAAAAAATACGATAAAGTTCAAGGAATTCCACGGATTTGCCACGTATACTCAAACTTTGGGCGCCTCGAATTGGAGCAGAAAGCTTCATTTTTTCTTGGCACGACCGGGCTATCCGCTCCAATCTTCCCTTCGGGAAGGATTTCCGCTTCTATCCCTGGCGCAAAAATTCCATCTAAAATTGATTCAATCGATTCTAACTTTTTAATTTTCGAATGACTTTTCTTGTATCCGCTTTATTTATGTTTGTTGGTTCGTTCTGATGAAGACTGTAATTTCAAACAAATCTAATCGATTCAAGTATCTAAGGTTTACGAAATTATTGCCTTTGGTGGTTTGCCTTTTTTCTTTCAATGCCTGCCTTCTTAATCCCATTGTACAAAGTATACTCTTTCCAGAAAAGGACCCTTCCTCAAAATCTTTGTTTGCTCTTTGGGCCTTACTTGCAAGTTCTAACTCTGTTGTGGAGTTAAACCATACTTGGGCCGGGATTCATAAAGGAGATAGTTTGCAATTGGAAGCTCAGTACTATTTGTACGGAAACAAAACGGAAACAACCTTTCAATGGTCCAGTAGCAATGATTCTGTTGCGACTGTATCGGCTACAGGACTTGTACAAAGCATTGGAAATGGAAAAATACTCATCACTGCCACATCAGGCGATGGAAGGGCCAGAGCCACAAGTGCGATCACAGTTTATTCGGGATATGTATATGCCAGTTTGGATAATATGAATACTGTTGGTTTTCTAACGATGAATCATACCACTGGCGCATTGACATCCTTTGCAACATACAGTACCGGTGCCAGTACTGGGCCAACTGGTATTGGAGTCGATCCTTTTGGTAAGTTTTTATTCACAGGAAATTTTAATAGTGGAACTATCTCCCAATTTTTAATCAACCAAACGACTGGCGCACTGACATCCAATACCCCTTTTTCTGTGACAGCTGGGACAAACCCAAGAAATTTAGTCATTACACCTGATGGAAAGTATTTGTATTTAATAGCAGAAGGAACACAAAACATTGAAGCCTATTCTATTAACTCGAACGGTACTCTGAGTTTTATAAATTCTTATACTTCTACTATCGGCCAAGCTCAAATCCAAATTTCGCGATCTGGTAAATTTATCTTATTGATGAACGGTAGTTATAATGCCATTGTCGCCTACCAAGTGAATCCGATTGATGGAAGTCTTTCCTTGGCCGCAACAAGCCCAAGTTTTACCAATGGCGGAACCGGTTATATTGCTACTCATCCGAATGGATCTTTTTTATATGTAGGTTCTTTCCCCGCTGTAACAGTTTTAAGTTTCGATGATAATACTGGTTTCATGACTATCGTAGACTCTGTTCCACAAACGATGTTGTCCAATGGAGCCGCCATTCATCCTAATGGTCGCTTTTATTATTTAATGCATTTAAATAATGAAACTATTTCTTGTTACGGGATTGATCCCATTACTGGAAAAACTTCCTTTATATCTAGTCTATCAGGATTTTCTTTTACTAGTTTGCGATATATGATAATTGATCCTACGGGACGTTTTGCCTATGTTGCCGATAATAGTGGGGATTTACTTCAATTTAGCATCAACCAAACTACCGGTGAGCTCACTTCGATGGGAACTGTCAATGCAGGCGGTGGTCAGTGGAATTTAACTTTTTTATAATCGCCAAAATCAAGTTTTCACTTGAGATTGGAATTCTCCCTTAAGGAAACGATATGATTTTAATTCCAGTCCCGAGTTCTGATTTTGATCCAAGTGAAGCCTCCCTTCCTTGGAAATTATTATCAGAATCAAATTTCAAATTCCAGTTTGCCACACCTAATGGAAAAAAAGCAAAAGCAGATGAACGGATGTTAACTGGAAAAGGACTGGGAATTTTGAAATCTGCGTTTATGGCACGTAAAGATGCAAGAGTTGCTTATGCGGAAATGGAAAATTCTAAAGAATTTCAGAACCCTATTTCCTATTCTGAAATCAAAGAAAAAGATTTCCAAGCCATTCTTTTGCCAGGGGGGCATGCGCAAGGTATGAAGGAATACCTAGAATCCAAAGTTTTACAAAACGTAGTCGTGGATTTTTTTCAATCCAATAAACCGGTTGCGGCGATCTGTCACGGAGTTCTACTTGCGGCAAGAAGTATAAACCCAAAGACCAACAAGTCTGTGTTATATGAAAAAAACACAACTGCCCTTTTGCAAAAACAGGAACTCCTCGCTTACTATACAACAAGACTTTGGTTAGGAAATTATTACAAAACCTATCCGCTCACAGTCCAGGCAGAAGTCACAAGTTTTTTAAAATCAAAAGAGCAGTTTAAAACGGGAGGGAGTCTATCTGTACGAGATAGTTTAGAGAATCCAGATGTTGGTTTTACCGTTGTAGATGGAAATTATGTTTCTGCTAGATGGCCTGGGGACGCGTATCAATTTACGAATACATTCAGAACTTTACTTTGATCCATTTCGTAAAATTTTTTCCATCGTTTTTCCCTTAGCTAGTTCATCCACAAGTTTGTCTAGATATCGCACGTTTCGTGTTAGGGGATTTTCAATTTCTTCGATGCGGTAACCACAAATCATTCCTTTGATTTGTTCTGCGTTTTTATGTAATTTAGCTTTGGCGAAGAAACTTTCAAAGGTCACATTTTCTTTGATGAGTTCGTTTATCTTTTTTGTATCAAAAGAAGTTAACCATTCAATCACTTGGTCTAATTCCTTTTTGGTTCTCCCTTTTTTTTCAATCTTGGTAAGGTAAAGAGGGTAGACAGAAGCAAAGGTCATTTCTGCCATTCTTTCGTGGTGTTTTGCGCTTGGTTCCATGGTTGTGATTATAATTGATTTAGAGGTGATTTTAATCAATTTTAATTGATAGTAAATATTAATTAAATATTTTTTCCTTTTTTTATTAGAAAATATTTTGTAAATTCATTGTTTGAATCAATAAATATTTCATGAATGTTAAAAAAAAGTAGCACTCGTTTGGTTAATGCTTCAAAGTAGAAACAATGAAATTAATATTCGGAATTTTCCTAGTTCTTTTTGCATGTAATCCTTCGGCAATGGAAAATTCATGCGATTCCAGTTCTAATATGTTTCTGGAAACTTTAATAGTAAAACGAATGAGAGGAGATAAATCTTCCCATTGTGGAATTAAGATTTCTCCAAATATTTGTGATCTAGATATAACGTCCTTAATTCAATCTGAATACTCGCAAGAGTTTATAAAAGAAATCAACATTCAATCTCAAAAAGGTTCGTCAGATAATCCAACTTATGACATTACTTCAGTAGCTGTTCCCGCAGCTTCCTTTAGATGGTCGGGATCTGTTCTTGCACCAAATGGAAAAATTTATTCCATTCCTTACCAAGCCACGACAGTTCTAATCATAGATCCAGTAACTAATACAGCGGACAACAGTTCGATTGTTGGTCTCACTGGATCCAATAAATGGAATGGCGGAGTTCTTGCTCCCAATGGCAAAATTTATGGAATCCCTTTTGCAAGTACAAACGTCTTAATTATTGATCCTAAGACAAATACTGCCAATACAACTTCCATTACTGGGCTTGGCACTGGTAGTAAATGGAACGGTGGAGTATTAGCCCCCAATGGCAAAATTTACGGAATTCCTTTAGAAAGTGATAGTGTTCTTATTATTGATCCTGAAACAAATACAGCCAATACAACAACGATTACTGGGTTAGGCGTCGGAGGTGCTAAATGGTCTTCTGGAGTCTTAGCCCCCAATGGCAAAATCTACGGAATTCCTTATAATGCTATGGATAGTGTTCTCATCATTGACCCAGAGAAAAATACCGCCAATACGACTTCCATCACTGGTCTTACGGGTGCCTATCGATGGTCATCTGGTGTTTTAGCTCCTAATGGAAAAATCTACGGAATTCCAAATGATTCGAATACTGTTCTGATCATTGATCCAGAGACTAATACAGCAAACGCAACGTCTATTTCTGTACCTTCTGGTACTACAAAATGGGTTGGCGGAGTATTGGCTCCTAATGGTAAAATTTATGGGATACCAGCATCCAGTGACGTTGTCCTAATCATCGACCCAGCCACGAATACAGCAGATATCACTTCAATGACAGGGTTAGTCGGGGTAAATAAATGGAACGGAGGAACCGTTGCTCCAAATGGAAAAATTTATGGCATTCCTTTCTCTACCACAACTAACTCAGTATTGGTGATAGATCCGAAATCTATTGGATCCTTTTGCCCATCTCTTTTAGAATCTTCCTATTTGAACAAATTTTAATTTATTAGCTGATTCAAATCATATTTGATTAAGTTTTTCTTTACCTTTGTGTTTTATAATGAAGAGCGATCGAACCAGAAGGAAACGTTTTTGATTCTAAAAAATCCAACCGAAAGGTTTTTGGTAATTTGACTGTATCAAACAACCTAGGGCCATTTCCGGCAATCACCGGATGAACCACAAATCGATACTCATCAATCAAATACGCTTCCGAGAGTTGCGATGCAAGACTCAAACTTCCAATACAAATGTCCTTGCCTTGTTTTTGTTTTAAATCGTTCACTTCGTCCGCCAAAGATTTTTTTGCCAACCTTGTATTTGGATCTTCTACTTGTTTGATGGTTCGGGAGAAAAGGATCTTTTCAAGAGAAGTAAATACTTCCGCAAACTCATTGGTGACCTCAGACATGGATTGGTCTTTTGCTACATCCGGCCAAAAAGGCACCATCAGTTGGTAGGTGGTTCGCCCATAAAGAATTTGATCTGCATTCTTTAAAATGTCGGCAAAGTATTGGTGTATATCTTCGTCAGCAACCATACCCTCATGGCCATAAAATCCATCTGTTGATGTATTGATTGCAAAAATAACCTTTCTCATAGGTCTTTTTATACGAGGTAAATTGGGATAGGAAAGTATATTTTGATCGGTTACTTTGACACTTTGAGAAATTTTTATAGAATTAGTGCCAAAAAAACCAAACCAATGAAAAGACAAAGTGGATTATAAACTCGCATTGTATAATACACAAAAATTGGTTTCCAGTGTTTGGTGACAAACGGAGCATAGCCGAAACTACCTCGTAAGAAAAAAATTACTGAGACAATTCCCATGATCAGTTTTAATCCAAAGATCAGATCATCGTTGAATCCAAGATTGTCTCGCAAGCACCATACAATCGGTAAGAAGGAAAACAGAGCCAAAAAAATAGCCACAAACAAACACATAAATCGAGAGGGGAACTGGTTCCCTTGGCCAAAAACCAAATCAATTAATTCTTGTTTGGTTTTCCCTGGCCAAAGTCCTCCAAAACCCCAGTAGATATGAATCACTGCAAGAGATAGGAGGATAATGGTCGAGGCAATCGCAATTAATGTCATGGGAATCATTCAAGTGAGGTATGCTGAAAAGAAAATCATTTTTGAATTTTATTTTCCATTAATTTTAACAGTTTTAACGATTGATTTTACTTCTTCTAATGTGGATTCAAAATCTTGATACGGAATTCCCGATCGAATCAAATAAAAATAATCTTTTTGCGGAAAGATCCAAGCGGCAGAGACAACTTTTGGTTCGACCAAATAAGGTAGTACAAGTTGTATTTTTCGATTTAACCTATGTAAGTTGTCAAAAAAGTATCTATTATTTTATTGCCTTTCCGTTGTTAGATTCTATTTTTAGCAAATTATGAAAAAAAATATCCTATTGGTTTTTCTCGTGCTAAATTGTGCTACATTGGCAAAGGATTATATGCCGAAGGATTATAGCTTTTCCACCAATGAAGTGGATACAAGTTTCTATGTTGATGGTGAAAAAGTAAGTGAGACCATTTTAGAAATTCCAATTCCGAAAGTTCCTGATAAAACCATAAAAATTCGTGCTGTAAAAACAGGCTTTAAACCAGAAGAGGTAGAGTTACGATATCAGTTTAATCCCATTGTGCATTTAAACGGACTCTTCTTGATATTCTATCCAGTGGGAGTTCTTGTTGATTACTACAACGATGCATTTTATCATTATAGTGCAGAAAAAAACTATTTCGTAATGCAAAAAGATTCCAATTTTACTGAAAATGACATGAGTAAGTCCTATGTTTCTTATGAAGAAAAGAGAGGAAATTTGAAATTTGCGAATGGATATTTTGCAACAAACCGAGCTACGAAAATTTTCTCAATTGCTCGATTTGAAAAAGGTGAATATATTGAATTAGCCAATCGAAAAGATTCTTCAATTGATAACTCGAATGGAATTTTGTCAGTTTCTCAATATCAAAAAAATAATGGATTAGATAATCGAATTGGTTTTTTAACACCGGGAAAATACAGAATCAGTGCCTTTTTTAGTTATAGTGTAACAGAGGGTCGTAATATAAGAACCTACGAAGGAAAAGTCAACGAAACAACTGAATTTGAAGTTTTACCAAATGCATTAACAATTCTTTGTACAGATTTTGACCAAACCAAAGGTAAAACAGTTTTTCAATTATACCAATCAAAATCGAATCCAGATTTGCATAAGTTCTCAGCACCTAATCTACAAAATACGGGAAATCAAATCTGTCCTGCCATTAAGGGAATCGACTTAAAAATTAATTAGGTTTTTCAATCGTAACGGGAATTTCTTCAAAGTTTGCATCACTACTTTTTCTAACTCGAAAAATCAGTTGGTTGGGTAGTTTGTCTTTAGGATAAATGAATGCGAAAACTCTAAACATTGAAAACCCGGGATCTAAAGTTTCATTTATGACATTTACAGCTTCTGTTTCGTACCTTACATCTGTTTTTGTTTTTAATTTTTCAAAGAAATTCCCGCCCCAATTAACACGAATGATTCTATGCATTTCTTGTCCTTTTAACGGGATAACTGGTTGTAATGATACTTCTAATTGCGAAGAAGATGTATTTTTGATTTCAAGTTCGACGTTTACAACATCGATAGAATTATCTCTCGGAAAATAACCTCTGTTAAAAATACGATAACCAGCCGTTCGCTCAATACCTAATATTTTAAATGTGACAAATTCGTTTTGGCCAGATATATTTGCTTTTGCTGCTCGTTCTTCTAATGTAGAGCAACTAACAAGTAAACAGAGAACAATGAGGATATTTTTTTTCATAATTTTGCTCAATAATTGACTCATTATATTTTAAAATTCAAGTAAATTTGGCAGTTTTTGAATGGAAAGATTGTTTTTTATTTAGATTTTAGGTTCCAGATAGATCGCATAACAGTATTTTGTCAGATATCGACTAACTTTTATCAGATAATTTTTTCCAAACTTCTTGTTTTTCCCCATGCCTTTGACTGTATCCTAGTTCCTTAGATAAGAGAATCGGATAGAGGTTTTTTGCCGCAAATATTGGTGGCGACGGCACCAAAAACCTAAGTAAATGCTAAATTTCTGGAACTCCGGATTCCCGTCCTAGGAGGACAAAAAATACAACTATGCTAATATAGAAATTTGATAGTTAAACTTATGCGAATCAAAATAGCATTTTTTTGCCTTAGCCTTTTGTGTTTCCTTAATTGTAAACCCGCTGCGCTTTGCAATTCGGGTGACGTCTCCAGTAAGTGCGGAATTTTACAATTGGTTATGCCAAAATCAAATTCTTCAGGTTCGAGTGTGGCACGTATTCCAACATGCTCGCCTTGTCGAATCTACGTTACAGCAACGGGCTATGATGCCAATCTGGGAGGTATCATAGGTGCCGATAACAAATGTTCCTCTGATACGAACAAACCGATTACTGGTACATATAAAGCATTGATCGTGGATGATATCAATCGAAGAGCTTGTACAAGTGTGAACTGCACATCTGGCGGAGTTACGGAACAAATCGATTGGGTATTGGCACCAAATACTAGCTATGTGCAGGCTTTAAATACAAGCACTGTTGTCTTCATATCGGATACAAATGGTGTATTGACCAGTAACTTAACGAGTTTAATTTCTTCCCCAACGGGAATCTGGACAGGTATTAAAAATAATCCAAACTGGGATTGGCAGACAGATATAACACATACCTGTTCTTCTTGGGTGGATAGTGTTTCTGGAAACTGCGGAACCTATGGAGTTACCAGTTGGAATGATAGTCGTTCGATTGCGATCACATCCGCTTATGGAAGCGGTGGGACCTTAAATAATTTACTTTGCGTAGAACAATAATTAGATTTGCGACATAATAAATTTTCAGTTGTCTTATCAGAAACAGTGTTCTTTACTAAAACCCATGTTATCTGATTCACATTTTACACGAATTTGGTGGAGTGAAAGTAGTTTTTATCAAGAAATTAGTTGCCTAGATTTTTAATTTTTCTAAAAATAAAAGTTTACGGAAGCTAGTTTTTTGAATCCTTCAAAGAAAATTCTTTATGTTGAGGATGATCCACTTTGGGCAAAATTGATTTCCCGTCAATTGGAAGAATATGGTTATGCGATTGTATACGTAAATTCAGGTGAAGCTGCTCTCGAAATTTTAAAATCAGACGAAGTTATCGATTTGGTTTTAATGGATATTGATCTAGGTACTGGCATTGATGGCATTAAATTGTCAGAACTCATCCAACAGCAATACAATTTGCCCCTATTATTCTTTTCTTCCCATACAGAAAGAGCAATCGTCGAAAAAACGGAAAACATAACAAATTATGGTTATGTTGTTAAATCTTCAAGTCTTACAGTTTTAGATGCCTCGATTAAAATGGCATTAAAACTTTTTAATGCTAAGGAAAATATTAAAAACCAACGTAATGAATTAGATTCATCTTATGAAAAAATGCAGGCAACTAATGAAATGCTTCTGCAAAATCAGATACAAATAAAACAAAGTGAAGAAAAATATAGAAATATTTATGAATCAAACTTAATGCCTATTTCCATTTTTGACCGGAATACCTTAAAATTTCTTTCGGTTAACCAGGCGTTTTCTGATCTATACGGATTCACACAGAACGACTTTTCTAAGATGACTATCTTAGATATTATTCCTGATGATATAACAGAATTGAATCGAATGAAGGAATCACTAATTCAAAATTATGAAGGAATGGCAAATATAGGTATTTTTTCTCATAAAAAGCAAAATGGACAAAATATACAAGTTGAGATACTAAGAAGTGAAACAAATTTTGAAGGAAAAAATGCCATCTTAATTGTTGCTCAGAATATTACTTCTAGAATGGAAGTCGATCAGAAACTAATTGAAGCAAAGAAAAGAGCAGAAATTTCCAATCACTTACTGAGAAGTTTTAAAGTGGCTTTAGATGAACATGCTCTCGTATCTATTGCCGATCCAAAAGGTAGCATAACATATGTTAATGAGAAATTTTGTGACGTTTCGAAATACCTTGCTTCAGAATTAATAGGAAATGATCACAGAATCATTAACTCCGGTTATCATGATAAGTCTTTTTTTCAGAACCTATGGTTTACAATTAAAAATAAAAAAGTATGGCGAGGTGATATTCAAAACAAAGCGAAGGATGGTACTTTTTATTGGGTGAATAGTACTATTATTCCAATACTAGATTTGGAAGGGAATGTTTCGCAATTTATTTCGATCAGAACAGAAATTACAGAACAAAAAAAATACCAATTAGAATTATCCACCCAAGCATTGCGGCTGCAAGAAGAAGTTGCGAAAAGAAAAGAATTTCAAAATAACCTACAAGAAAGTTATGCGCGCCTGCAAGAAAGTGAAGAAAGATTTCGATTGCTAACACAAAATGTGAGAGATTATGCAATTATAATGCTGGATATAGAAGGAAAAGTATTAATATGGAATGATGGCGCTCAAAATTTAAAAGGATACAAAGCAGAAGATGTCATTGGTAAATCAATGTCAATTTTTTACGCTCCGGAAGACATTGCATTGGGATTGCCAACTCAATTGATTGAGAAAGCAAGTAAAGGTGAACGTGTTGAAAACGAGGGAACTTTAGTGCGAGCTGACGGCTTGGAATTTTATGCTAATGTAATATTAACCCCTGTATATACGAATGAAAATGAGCTAATAGGTCTTGCAATGATTACTCGGGATATTACAAAAGAACGACAATCGGAACAAGCTTTGAGATTTATTAATGAAGAACTTGAAAGCATTCTAAATACATTACCAGATTTGCTCTTTGAGTTTGATTTAACAGGTAGGTACATTAATTTTAGAACAAGTAAAGATAATTTATTAGCGTTATCACCTGACCTGTTTTTAGACAAACTTGTTTCGGATGTTTTACCATTGCCTGCTGCAAAAATTGTCCTTTCTTGTCTTAAAGAGGCAAATGAAAAGGGTTTTTCCACTGGAGCAGAAATGGAGTTAGTTGTTAACGGTGAAATTAAATGGTTTGAGCTTTCTGTAGCCAAAAAAAAATCGAGAAATGCAATAGACCATCCATTATTCGTAATGCTTTCGAGAGACGTAACAGATAAAAAGATAATTCAAATCGCCTTAATCGAAAATGAATCAAAGTTAAATAGTATTTTGGACAATATTGAGGATACTATTTTAAGTTTTGATAAATTTGGATTAATAAAATATGTTAATTCATCTGTTAAAAATACTTTCGGATATGAACAGTTTGAATTGATGAATCATAATATACTGTTATTGAAAGGGGATGTTGAAGATGAAGAAAAAGAATTTTTTTTGTATGAAAATTTGAAATTAGAAATTTCTCAGTTCACTGGGTTGAGCCGAGAAGTAAAGGCATTCAATAAAAATGGAGAAACATTCCCTGTAGATCTTTCAATTACCAGATCAAAATATTTAAATGAACCTTATTTTACAGCTGTGATCAAAGATTTAACTTCACGAAAATCGATAGAAGCACATCTTAGACAGTCTCAAAAATTAGAATCATTAGGTCAGATTTCTGGTGGTATCGCACATGACTTTAATAATATACTCGCCATCTTGCTTGGAAACCTAGAGCTAATCTCTAGAAAAATACCTGATAAAGATCATTCTTTAAAAAGTAAAATTGATGCATCTCTGCGCGCTGTTGGTCGTGGAACCTCAATTACCAAAAAATTATTAGCTTTTGCCAGAAAACAAATTGTTTCTCTCGAAAGGGTTGATTTAAATGCTTCTGTCCTAGATATGAAGGATCTAATTTATCAAGTGATTGGTAAACAAATTGAACTTAATCTTGAATTACACGAACAACCATTATATATCAATGTAGATGTATCTGAACTAGAAAATGTCATTTTAAATTTAGCAATTAATGCTCGTGATGCGATGAGCAATTCTGGAAGTTTGACCATTAGGACTTCGTTTACGAAAGATATTTATCTATTTAATGATGAAAAGAAGAATGTTTCAGAAGGAAGTGAGTTTGCTGAATTGGCCATTATTGATAATGGCAAAGGCATTCCTTTTCATTTACAAGAAAAAGTTTTTGAGCCTTTTTTTACTACAAAACAAAAGGATAAAGGTACTGGATTGGGTTTATCGTTAACTTATGGATTTGTTAAACAATCGGGAGGATTTATACATTTATATTCTGAGCCAGAAAAAGGAACTTGTTTTAAATTGTATTTTCCACTTAGAGAGAAATTAGAAAAATATTCTGACAAAGATGAAATTACAGACGTAGAAATTTTACCAGAGGTTGCATCTAAATTTAATATACTAATTGTTGATGATGAGCCTTCTATATTACAAATCTGTTCAACCTTTATTTCTGAATTGGGTTTCAAAATTAAGACAGCATTAAACGTGGATTTAGCAATTCAAATTTTGGAATCAAGAAGTAAGGTGGACTTAGTGATCACTGATATACTGATGCCGGGTAAATTAAATGGCATTGATCTTGCGCGATTAATTAGAGAAAGGTATCCTGAAATCAAAATTCTTCTTTCTTCTGGATTTCCTGGGCATTTACATGAAGGAGATGTATTGGAAATACAACAATATTCATTTATTGAAAAGCCTTTTCAATTTGATTCTTTAAAAAAAAAGATCAAGGAGCTCTTGCTTGATTAAATATAACAAAGCCTATATCGTTGACGACGAAATCGAAATTGTTGAAATCATTGAGCCAATTCTTGAGGAAGTTGGTTTTCAAATGATTCATAAAATATGTGATTCTAAAGAGTTATTCAAATCCTATGATTCAAGTGTTGATTTGTTAATTTTAGATTTATTTATGCCAAATACTGATGGAATAGAAATTTTAAGGTATCTAGGTGAACTAAAGTCAGAAGCACATATTATTCTTATGAGTGGCCATAGTTCAAATGTTTTGTTAAGTGCAGAGAGAGTCGCCAAAGCTTACGGATTAAAAATTATTGGAAGTATAGGAAAACCTTTTTCTATCAACAGTATTATAGATTTGATAACTAATTATAATCAAAAATATAAAGTAAAAGTAAAGAATCCAAGTGTTGAAATTAAATATTCGAAAGATTTTTTCCTGGAATCAATTCGTGAACGATATTTTATATTATTTTATCAGCCTCAGGTTGATCTTAAAAATAAAACTGTGATTGGTTTTGAGGCTTTGGTCAGACTAAATCATCCTAAATACGGATTGATTTTTCCCGATCAATTTTTGAATTTAATAGAATCTTTTGGTTTGATTGCGGAACTTACTGAATATATTATTCATGAATCATTTTCTTTTTTCGGAAAATTAATCAGCTTGGGTTATAACAAGAGAGTTTCGATAAATATTAGTATTTCAGATTTAGTAGATACTGCGATGCCCGAACATCTAATTTCTTTAGCAAATAAGTATAAAATTGATCCAAGCCAAGTGGTTATAGAATTGATCGAAACAGGTGATATTGGAAATAATCCAAAAAGTTTAGAAATTTTAACTCGATTGTCAATGAAAGGGTTTCGCCTTTCCATTGATGACTTTGGAACAGGATACTCATCACTTGAACAACTATCAAAAGCTCCTTTTAATGAATTAAAAATTGATAAATCGTTTGTATTTGATTTGTTAAAAGATTCTAAGGCAAAATATATTATTGAATCAACTGTATCCTTGGCTCATAAATTAAATATAGAAGTTGTAGCAGAAGGTATTGAAAATAAAGAAATGAGAGATGTATTACTAGGTATTGACGTTGATATTGGGCAAGGATATCATTTTAGCATTCCAATGCCTGAAAATGCTATCATTGATTATTTAAATTCATTTTCTTTTTAGTTCAATTGGATGTATAAATTCTCAATTTCTTGATTGTATATATTTTGTAGAAATTAGTGGTTTTGAAAAAGATGAGTAAACTGGAAAACTGTATAATTGAATCCTACATTCAGGCAATCATGGCAAATGCCAAACGTTTATTCTGTGGAAGTAACTTCAGGTGATTTAAATATCACACTCAAACAAGAATAATATGGAATGTAAAATTGATAGGGAATTGGAGATACCACGAAAGGTTTTGCAATTAGGTCGGAAAATATATGGTCTGGGAAATCTATGTACTTTGCTAGTAAACCTTCCTTTTTAAAGTAGGGATCCCCGCGCCCCGGATCGAAGCGGAAATCCTTTGCACACGCAAAGATTGGAGCGAAGAGCCGGAAATGTGCGCCCCAAAGAAATTGAAACTTATATATGTGATTCGTATATTCGCTATCTCTGCGCGGATAAACGCATTTCGTTTAGCACCGTGAATTAGTGCGACTAATCGTATTGCGTATAGCCACCTTCATCCTCGAAGGCTCCAACTATGCGATCAGTTTTGGGCAAAAAAAAGGGAACTTTCGTTCCCTTTCTCTCACCAAACTATCTATCCGAAGTTTATCGGATTCCCGGCTTAATGTATTTCAGTTCATCCAGGTATCGTCCTGTTCCAAGAACCACACAAGTCAGTGGGTTTTCAGCACGGAATACCGGAACTCCTGTTTCTTTTGTGAGGTAGTGTTCAAGTCCACGAAGCAGGCAACCACCACCTGTGAGAACGATTCCTCGTTCTACGATGTCGGCCGCAAGTTCTGGAGGAGTGCGCTCGAGAACCGATTTGATTCCGTCTAGGATTTCGTCTGTTGGTTCTTTCAGGGCTTTACGGATTTCGTTAGAATCAAGTTCGAGAGTGCGCGGAAGACCAGAAATAGCGTCACGACCTTTTACTTCCATTGTATCCACACGTTTGTCTGCGAATGCATTTCCGATAGTGAGTTTGATGTCCTCAGCAGTTCTTTCTCCAACGACTAGGTTGTATTGGTTACGAAGGTATTTCACAATGGCTTCATCAAATTCGTCACCACCAGTTCGGATGGACTCAGCAATCACCATACCACCAAGAGAGATCACAGCGATTTCTGTGGTTCCCCCTCCGATATCAACGATCATGTTTCCTGCTGGTTCATGGATCGGGATATTGGCGCCAATCGCCGCTGCGAGAGCTTCTTCGATGAGGAAGATTTCGCGAGCCCCTGCTTGTTCAGCAGACTCACGAACGGCACGTCTTTCTACTTCGGTAATCCCAGAAGGAACTCCGATGACGATGCGCGGTTTTACAAATGTAGTGCGGTTGTGGACTTTGGCGATGAAGTAACGAATCATCTTTTCTACAGTTTCGAAGTCAGCAATCACCCCGTCTTTCATAGGGCGGATGGCAACGATGTCACCAGGAGTTCTTCCTAGCATTCGTTTTGCTTCTTGTCCCACTGCGAGGACTCGGCCAGTAGAGGCCTGGACTGCCACGACCGACGGTTCTGATAAGACAATTCCTTGCCCTTTCACATGCACGAGGGTGTTCGCGGTTCCCAAATCGATTCCCATATCGTTCGAGAAAAGTCCATAGAGGTTATCAAATATCATATCAGATCCTGGTGAAAGAAGTACGAAAGGGGGAATTTACGGTGGGTTCACACCAAAACAATAGAATTCTACCCGTTCCCCATAATTTTCGGCTGGTTTTTGCTTTCAACCGTAAAAATTTTCGTTAGGCTAGTTACAAACAAAATGCTTCCTTTCTCACAAATTTTAAGAAAACCCAATTCCGCATTTCGCACGGAAAAGATACTCGCTGCCATTGATTTGGGCACAAATTCTTTCCACATCGTTGTCGTAAAACTAAGACCGGATGGTACACTCGAATATCTGACAAAGGAAAAGGAATCGGTAAGACTCGGGAGCGGTAGCAGTGATTATGCGGTCATCCAGGACGATGCGATGGAGAGGGGACTTGCTTGTCTCAAACGGTTTCGCACTCTTGCGGATTCTTATCACGCGGAAATTCGAGCCGTTGCCACAAGTGCCCTACGGGAAGCAGAGAACCGCCAAGTATTTCTAGACAGAGCCGAGAAGGAAACAGGCATCAAAATCCAAGTGGTTTCTGGAAACGAGGAAGCAAGGCTGATTTACCTCGGAATTTTACAAGGTCTACCGGTTTTTGACAAACGAATCTTACTCATTGATATTGGAGGAGGGAGTACAGAACTTCTTGTGGGTGAAAAGGGAGAGATTCTATTTTCCACCAGTTTGAAACTTGGTGCCATTCGGTTGACGGAAAAGTATCTTAAAAAAGATCCCATAAGTCCAACGGACATCCAAAAGTGTAGGATTCATATTGAGTCGGTTTTATCTGCCTTTTTACCTCAGATTGAAACTTGGAAACCTTTTATGGTTGTGGGAAGTTCGGGAACGATCACCTCTGTGACCTCCATTGTTTTGGAAAAAAAGATGGAAAAAAGGGACAGATTGAACGGAACAGAAATTACAATTGATCAGTTTAAAGAAGCACGTAAGCAGGTGTTAGATGCTGATAGTTTGAAAAAAAGGCTTAAAATTCCAGGGCTTGATGCCAAAAGAGGGGATATCATCGTCGGTGGGGTTTTGGTTTTAGATGAAGTTTTACAAAGGATCAAGGCTCCTTCTTTTACTGTGAGTGAGTTTGCCCTTCGGGAAGGGATTGTTTATGATACAATCGAATCCTGGTTTCGCCATAAAGATTCTTCGCTGCCACCTCTAGACAATATTCGTGAAAAAGCCATCAAAACCGTAGCCAATCTTTATCCCCAAGGAAAAAGACATGCAGAAGCTGTTGCTAAGATCACCTTGCAGATGTTTGATGATTTGAAGGATTTACATGGTCTTGGTAATTTGGAACGAGACTATCTGGAAACAGCTTGTTATTTGCACCAAGTCGGACTTTGTATTTCTCATCACAACTACCACAAACATAGTTATTATATCATTCGGAATTCAGAGGCTATGGTGGGTTTTTCCAATGCAGAAATTGAAATCATCGCTCTGATTGCTCGTTATCATAGAAAGGGTGGGCCCAAAGGGAAACATGAAGAGTTTAAGGCGCTGAGGCCTGATGACCAACTTCTTGTCAAAAAATTGGCGGCCTTTCTACGCATTGGGGATGGGCTAGACCGATCCGAAAAATCTATTATAGAAAGGCTTGATGCAGTGGTAGAACAAGGAAAGGTTCTTTGTAGGTTGTATCATCCCAAAGGAGCAGATCCCAATTTAGAAATTTGGTCTGTTGCGGAGAAAAAAGATCTTTTTGAAGAAACCTATGGTCTTTCTTTAGAGTTCCAGACCTTTACTTTATGAAATTCCATTTAAGATTTTACTATTTCCTTTTCCTTTTATTTCCCATTTCTCTTTGGGCTTTGCCAGTGGATCTGACAAAAAATTGGAATGTTAAAAAAGGTTTGTGGGAGTCTGAGATCCCCGTCGGATCCGGATGGATTCCTTTGGAGTCTTTGCCACTTGCGTCCATCAAATCCCAATTGGATTTTCCTGAAGGACAATTACAACAAATCACAATGGTAAAACCGTTTTTGTTATCTGAAATTGACTTTAAAGAAACGGAATCGGATAGCTTTGCCTTACACATTCCTTATCTTTCTAATGTGTACAAAGTGTACATAAATGGCGAAATCGTAAGTGTTAGTGGAGTTATTGAAAATAACCATATTATTCGAAGTGGTTACAAAAGAAATATTCTCATCAAACTTTCTCGGAATTTGTTGCGAGTGGGGAAAAACGAAATTCGGATTCTTCTGGCGTCTGAACCAGGTGAAGAACTGAATTATTATAAAGTTTTTAATGATTTTGGATCATCTATCGATAGTTATTCGAATTTGCAGAAAATAGAAGATGAGTATATAACATTTATGTTATTGTTTTTATATTTTTTTGTTGGGATATATCATGCTTTGTTTTATTGGAAACGGAGAAACGAAAAATACAATCTATACTTTGCCTTATTTGCTGTATTTCTATCTGTTTATATGTATTTTAGATCCCAATCTATCTATCGTTGGGATTTGGATCCGTTTACGACTACCAAAATGGAATACTTTGTCGTTTTTCTAACCCCGCCCTGGTTGTTGTCATTCGTTGATACTTTTTTTCGCAAACGAATTAGCCCTATCACAAAAGCATATCTTGTTTTTAGTATCGCACTGGCCATTGTTCAAATTTTTGTCAACAGAGCAAGTTCCGTTATGCTTTTGCGTGTTTGGCAGGGATCGGTGTTAGCCTTTAGTGTAGTTTTGTTTTATATCACCATTCGTGCGCTAATGAAAAACAACAAAGACGCAAAGAGATTGTTAGTTGGTATTTTCTTTTTGATGTTTACTGCCATTTGGGATATTTTAGGTGCTTCTGGAATCATCCCCATCCAAAATTTAAATTTATCTCGATTTGGATTTCTCTTTTTTGTGTTGGGGATTGCTGTTGTTTTGGCAAATCGCTTTTTACGAGTTCATAAACAAGTAGAAGAGCTGAACGCCAACTTAGAAAGGAAGGTTGTGGAAAGGACAAACGAGTTACAAGAAACTCTCACTCGTGTTCAGGAATTAAAAATCCAACAAGATGGAGATTATTTTTTAACCTCATTATTACTTGATCCATTGAATGATTCCAAAAAGTCACATTCAGAAATGATTGGAATCCAATCGTATACCAAACAAAAAAAGGAATTTGAGTTCAAAGGAAAAACAAAAGAGATCGGAGGTGACCTGATCATTTGTGATGATATTGTTCTCAATGGTAAAAAATATTTCGTTTTTATCAACGGGGATGCGATGGGTAAATCCATTCAAGGTGCCGGTGGCGCTCTCGTGTTAGGTGTTGTTTTTTTATCTTTTATCAAACGAACACAAGTGGTTTTGGAAAGTCAGTCGAAATCACCCGAACGTTGGATCAAAGAATGTTTTTATGAACTCCAAACAATCTTCGAATCCTTTGATGGGTCAATGCTTGTGTCTGTTGTCCTTGGACTTGTGGAAGAGGAAACAGGGGTTCTTTATTATCTCAATGCTGAACATCCTTGGACAGTTTTGTATAGGGATGGGGTTGCATCTTTTATCGAAGATGAATTGGAACTTCGTAAGATAGGAACTAAAGGAATGGCAGGAGATGTGCGGGTCAGAGTTTTTGTTTTGGAACAAGGAGATGTCATTTTTATTGGCTCGGATGGTCGCGATGATTTGATTTTGGAAAGTGGGACAGATGGCAGTCGCGTGATGAACGAGGATGAAACTAAGTTTCTGCAGGTTGTAACCGACTCAGAAGGTGCCATCGAACAGATTGTCCAAAACCTCCAATCCATCGGAAGTTTTTCAGATGATTTGACACTTTTACGTCTAGAGTGGCGAGGTAATACAAAAAGATATGAATCTTCCACACTTTCTTCGATTGGTTCAAACCATTTTTTATATTCCGAAGTCCAATCTGTATTGGAATCTGGAAATGCAGAGGAAACTTATAAAACCATAGAACGAATGTTAACTAATCAAAATCTGGAAGATGATGTGCGAATCAATCTCCTAAGGGAAAAGTCACGAATTTCTCTTTTACTAAAAAGATTTGATTCAGCAGTAGAATCTTTAGAATCGATTTTTCCATTTTTTGTTACAGACAATGAAATTCTTTTGCAATTGAGTTATGCCTACCGCAAATCAAAAAACATTCGTAAGGCAGTAGATATTGGAGAGAGGTTACGTGCTCGCGACCCAAAACACGTTCGTAATCTTATCAATTTGATAGAATCGTACCGGCTTCAAAAAAATGAAGAAAGGGCAAAAAAGATTCTTTTCAGACTCGGAGCCATTGCTCCTGAAAATCCTCAGTATTTGAAACTGAAAGAAAGTTTTGGTAAATAGATGAGTTGATAATGAAGTTCTTCATTTGAATTTAGATTGAAGGATGTTTGGTTAGAATCAAAAAGGAAATAGGAATAAAGATGGAATTTAAGTTTTCTAAATATCATGTCTTCGTTGTGGGCATTCTTGCTTTTTTACAATTCACAGTTGTCCTTGATTTTATGATCCTATCTCCTCTGGGAGTTATGGTCATGAAAGAATTACAAATTTCAACACAGCAGTTTGGATTTGTAGTATCCGCCTATGCCTTTAGTGCCGGGATTACTGGAATTCTTGCCGCAGGTTTTGCTGATCGTTTCGATCGCAAAAAGATGTTATTATTTTTTTACGTCGGATTTGTATTCGCTACCTTTTTATGTGGAATCGCAATTAATTACTTCTTTTTACTAGGCGCTCGTATCTTGACTGGTATCTTTGCCGGGGTCCTTTCTTCTATATCATTTGCCATTGTTGCTGATTTGTTTCCTCTTCAAGTAAGGGGTAGAGTTATGGGAATTATTATGACTGCCTTTGCAGCGAGCCAAGTGTTTGGACTTCCCATTGGAATTTTTATTTCCAATCTTTGGGGATGGCAATCTGCGTTTTTGATGATTGCTGGTGTGAGTGGAATCGTAGGGTTTGTTATTTTCTTTTATTTAAAACCTGTCACTACCCATCTTGATAATAAAATAGAAAGACATGCTTTTTTGCATTTAGTGAAAACACTTGCAGAACCTAAGTATTTTCCTGCTTTTATCGCTACCACCTTACTAGCTACAGGTGGATTTATGCTTATGCCTTTTGGTTCTGCATTCTCTGTTCATAATCTTGGAGTGAGATTAGAAGATCTGCCACTAGTTTATATGATTACGGGGATCGTATCTATATTTGGTGGTCCCATCATGGGTAGACTTAGCGACTCTATAGGTAAATATAGGATGTTTGTAATTGCTTCAATCCTTACGATCATAGTCATTATTTACTACACACAAATGCAGATCACACCGCTACCGATTGTTATTTTTGTGAATTCGATTTTGTTTGTATTTGTTTCGGCACGTATGATTTCTGCTAGCGCCATGACTTCTGCCGTTCCGGACTTACATGATCGAGGTGCCTTTATGGCTATCAGTTCTTCGGTCCAACAGATATCCGGTGGAATTGCCGCCTCTGTGGCAGGCCTTATCGTTGTACAAACTTCTAGTGGTTATTTGGAAGGGTATGAAACATTAGGTTATGTGGTTGCATTAGCAGTTTTAATTACGGTAGCCCTAATGTACAATGTGAACAAAATTATTCTTAGCAAACACGGAAAATAAATCACCATTTGTATGATTTGATTGAGTGGCGGGGATTCAATGCACCCGCCGTTTTTGTTTATGCTTAACTTAGCGATTTATTTCTTCGAAAGTTCTTTTGCTAAATCAACCAACAAACGCACACCGTAGCCAGTTGGCCCACTGAATTGGGTTCCCGATTTTTTCTTTCTCCAAGCCGCACCTGCAATATCAATATGTGCCCAGTCTATGGACTCATCCACAAACTTAGAAAGAAAAATTCCTGCAGAGATGGTTCCTGCACCTTTTCCGCCACCAGTGATGTTTTTAAGATCAGCAATGTCTGATTTTAAATCCTCACCATACTCTTCCCAAAGAGGAAGTTCCCAAACACGATCATCCGATGCTTCCGATGCGGTAAAGAGTGCCTCACGGAGTGGATTTGAGTTTGTTAGGATTGCTGCTGCTTCATGACCAAGTGCAATGATAACCGCTCCTGTGAGTGTTGCTAAATCTACCATATAATCAGGTTTGTAGTTTTTCGAAACATAGGATAAGACATCACCTAACACAAGCCTACCTTCTGCATCTGTGTTTTGTACTTCTACAGTGGTTCCATTGTATGCCGTATACACATCACCCGGTTTGATGGCCTTTCCGTCTGGCATATTTTCTGCCACACCAATCGCAGCAACTATATGAATCGGAAGTTCTAATGCGGCAATAGCACCAATCGCGTGTATGGTGGCTGCTGCTCCGCACATATCGTATTTCATTTCATGCATTTCGCCGGGAGGTTTTAAAGATATTCCGCCGGTATCAAAGGTTAATCCTTTTCCTACAATGGCAAATTTCTTTTTGGCTTTGGCCGGTTTGTATTCCAAAATCACCATCTTCCCTTGAAGTTCCGATCCACGAGCCACTGCTAAGATTCCACCGAGACCTTCTTTTTTCAATTGAGGTTCGTCCCATACTTTGATGGAGAGTTTGTATTCTTTTGCAATTTCTTTGGAACGAGAAACAAAATCATCAGGTGTAAAGTAGTTTGCAGGAAGATGTGCAATATGACGAGCACCATTGACGTGTTTGGCGACGATTTTACTTTTTGTTAGTCCCGATTCTGCAAGACTAGTCACTGATTTATCCTCGAACTTTAGATACACCGCTCCCACTTTCTTTTTTTCTTTTTTCTTTGTTTGTAAAACAGAAACAGGATAACTTCCGATAAAAAGAGTGTTGGCAATTTGGTATGCGATACGATCAGCAGAAAACTTTTTAGACAGGGATTTGGAGATGATGATCTCAAGACCCATTCCATCATAACTTAGAATTTTTTCTCCATATTTAAAAAAATGGGAAATAAACTTTCTAAAGTTTAATTTTTCTTTTTCACCTAATCCAAGATAAATGGTTTGTTCTGATTCATCTCGAAATTCTTTTCCGAGCTCTCCAGAAAAAACTTTGGTTTCAAGTTGTAACGGGAATTTTTTCCCAAGTTCTTCTTTTACATCTTCTTGGAAGATAGGAATGAGTTTATAATAAGAGCCGGATTTTGGGGCACCGATTTGGATTTGGAGTGGAGAGATTTCTATTTTCATTTCCCTTGGATTTCCTGAATGTCTTTGATGATTTCTTCAACGTGTCCTTTTACCTTCACGCTGTCATAGATTTTTTTGATTTTGAGAGAACTGTCCAGAAGGAAGCTGGACCTTACAATCCCCATTCCTCTTCTTCCCATAAAAACTTTTTCTCTCCAAACTCCATAGGCTTCACAGATTTCGCCCGATTCATCTGAGATAAGATCAAAATTAAGCTCTTGTTTTTCAATGAACTTGGTATGAGATTTAGGATTGTCTTTGGAGATTCCCACTACATTAAATCCAAATTTTTTGAGCCGTGCAAAATTGTCCCGAAAGTCACAAGCTTCTGTTGTACATCCCGGTGTCATGTCTCGGGGATAAAAATAGACAACGATTCCATTTTTTCCTGTTAGGTCTGCGAGTTTTACTTTTTCGCCATTTTGGTTGACACTTGTAAAATTGGGGGCTTTTTTTCCTACTTCCAACATAAATTTCTCTCCTGGTAAATATGCATTCTTTTAGACAATTTTCAGTTGTCAATTTCGGAATTTGGTTCGATACTCTTTGTATGGACTCCAAGGAAAGAGCATCACTGATTCGCGAGGCAAATACTGCCTTCAACGCAGGCGATATCCGTAAAGCGCGAGAGCTCTTCCTCAAAACGGATTACAAAGACGGCCTCATTCGTCTAGGTGATCATTTTATGTACGATCGGAAACTTCCCATGTTGGCCTTTGGTTACTACAAAAAAGCAGGTCGACAGGACAAAGTGGACGAAATTTTCCAACGAATGGTCTATGCACTTTCTGTTTGGCTCGGGCGTGACAAGTGGAAACTTCCCGCAGCTGCGAACCAAATGGAGTCCACTAGATCTACCGACTCTCGTCCATTAAACCCAGATGATTTTGTTGTACATCCTATCCTAAAAGCTAAGGCCTTAGAGATACTTTCTTCTAAACGATAATCCATTCGGATCGTCTAAGAAATAAACATGATAGACAGTTTTACCTTACAATCCCTTGTTATTTCTACTCTTATCTTATTTTCTATTTTATCGAGTAAACTTTTTTTCCGTTTTGGATTTCCTATCTTACTTATCTTTTTAACCTTTGGTATGTTAGCTGGTGCTGATGGACCAGGAAGAATTGATTTTAGTGATTATGGTTTGGCGCAGTCGATTGGAATTTTTGCCCTGATTTATATTTTGTTTTTGGGTGGATTGGAAAGTGAATGGGATAGCTTAAAGAACTTTCTATCGGTTGGGATTCGTTTGTCTATCATCGGAACCATCCTAACAGCTCTGATTTTAGGTGTACTCATTCATTATTTATTTCCTGTACTTGGTTTTATGGAGTCATTTTTACTCGGTTCGATTGTGAGTGCAACCGATGCAGCTTCTGTTTTTAATATTTTTAAAACAGATTCTTCTGACCTTCCTGTTCACCTAAGAAAAATCATCGAGTTCGAATCTGGTTCCAACGATGCAGTGGGGGTACTCCTCACTACCATCTTTATGAACTTAATCTCTGCAGATGCAAGTTTTAGCGGGTTCCAATTTTTTCGTTTTTTTACCATGCAAGTCCTTGTGGGATCTATGATGGGATATAGTTTAGGTATCCTTATTCTATATCTTATGAATTCCGTCAAACTAGGGTATGATGGTCTTTATTTAGTTTTTATTACTGCTTCAGTTCCTTTTATTTACGCAGTGACTACGGTGTTCCAAGGGAATGGATTTTTGGCAGTTTACATTGCGGGGATCATTGTTGGTCGTAACAAATTCATTCATAAAAAATCTATCTTTCGTTTTTTGAATGGTTATGTTTGGATCTTACAAATAGGTATGTTTCTTTGTTTTGGACTTCTCGTTTATCCTTCTCGGATGGTAAACATTTGGGTTCCAGGACTACTCATTGGGGTATTACTCATTCTTTTTGCAAGACCAGTGGCAGTATTTCTTTCGCTCTTACGTGTGAATTTACCGGTCAAAGAAAAATTGTTTATTTCTTGGGTGGGGTTACGTGGTGCTTCGCCGATCATTCTGGCAACATTTCCGATTGCCCAAGGATTGGTTTGGGGTGATTTACTCTTTCATATTGTATTCTTTGTGGTTCTTGTTTCTCTTCTCATCCAAGGTTCTCTCATTCCCAAAGTGGCCCAATGGTTAGGAATATTAAAAAAGGATCCAGATCGTAAAATCTATCGTCCGACAGACTTCGACAACATCGAATTCCCTGGAATGACCTTACAGGAAATCATTGTTCCGTATAACTCTAGTATTGTGGACAAAGCTTTGTTTGAAATTAAATTACCCGAACAATCTCATATCTTACTCATTGCAAGGGGGGAACAATTTTTGATTCCTTCCGGTAACACTCAAGTAAAAGGCGGGGATGTGGTTTGGGTTTTAGCAAAAGATGATGTAATGCCGGCCATCGGCAGAACGTTTATGGCTATTGCTTAGACTTGGTTGTTGTTATTTCTTAACTTTGGCCAGTTTTTTATCTAACCGAAATCCGTAATAAACAGGAAGGGCGATGAGAGTGATCATTAACCCCCATCCTGCCGTCACTGGCTTTTCAATAAAGAGAATGGTCATCACAGCAATATTAGCCAAAATATAAAGAATGATTGGCAAAGGATAAAAAGGAATTTTGTAATCTGATTTCATACCCATCCTTTCAAATCGAAAGGGTGTTGCTGCTGTTAGACATGACAAAATCAGAATCGAACAAGTGATCATATAGAGGAGCGCTTCGATTTCTTTCACTAATAAAAAGAGAATCGCAACAAAGGCCTGAAAAAAAATAGAAACATAAGGGCTATGCCATTTGGGATGGATTTTGGAAAAAGAGGGAAGGAAAACTCCATCTCTTGCCATCGCAAAATACACTCGACTTCCTCCAATGAGAATCGCCGACATAGATCCCAAAATCACCCAAGCAATGAAACTAGTTGTGAGGATTGAATAATTGATACCAAATAACTTTTGAAAGGCGATAGCTCCAATCCCGTCTTGGCCCGCTAATTCTTCGATGGGAGCGGAAATTACAAAAAGTAAGTTGATGGCAAAATACAATCCAGCCACGAGAAAACAAGCCGTGATCGCAGAACGAACAATGGTTTTTTCGGGATCTTTGACTTCCTCAGCAATGTAGGTAATCATATTCCATCCCAAATAAGAGAATGATACAGGAACAATTCCAATCAAAACTTTGGAGTAAAAAGAAAGTTCCAAAAGATTGGGAAAAGGAGAGTTGAATAAATAAGACCAATTGGTATTTCCAATGGAGAATCCAAGTACCAAAAAGAGAAGTAATCCGGTAATTTTTAAGACAGCAAATACGTTTTGCACTCGAACTGCTGATTTGATTCCAAAGTAGTTGAGGCCACTAAAAAACAAAATAGGCAAAACACCGATAAAAGTGATAGAGCTGATTTGTAAATCTAACCCAAGTAAGGTGTAGGTTGGTGATTCCCAAAAAGGAAGTCCCGGAAATAAAATTTGTATATATTTTCCGAATGCAAGAGCAAGCACTGATACACAGGCAGAGAAATTAGTAAGTAAAGAAGACCAACCACTCATAAATGCAATGGCAGGTGAATAAGCAACCTTTAGATAAACGTAATCTCCACCCGCAAAAGGAAGGAGTCTTGCTGCATAAGCATAAGTGATAGAGCCGGAGAGAGCTAAAATTCCGCCGACAATCCAGCAGAGTAGGACAACCCAAAGATTTCCTGTTTCTTTGATTAAATATCCAGAAGTGAAAAAAATTCCCGACCCCACCATGGAAGAAAACAGGACGGAGATGGAATCAAAAGTATTGAGGGAACGTTTTAATTCCAATTAACCGCCGAGTAGTCGTTTCACCATAGTTTCAGAAATTGGTTTCATAGTAGAAGCAGACAAGGTTCCGATTTTACCTTTGAATTCTTCTGGGCTTAACATCATTCCAAGAGAAAAGATATTTTCGCTTTCTACTTCCTTTTTCTTTAGTTCAGCAAGTAGGCTTGAAATATTCCCTTTGCTGTTTTCTAAAATTTCAGGTTTGGTTTTTTTACTATCACCTAACTCTGGAAATAGTGGTTCCCCTTCAAAAAGAAGTTCTTTGAGTTTGTCTTCTTCTTGTGTGGAATCTTCCAAAAGACCAATCCTTGATTGTTCCTTAGAAAGTTGTTTTTGCAACTCTGTGAGTCGTGATTGGATATTATGGTACTGGACAGGAAGGCTAACAACAAAGTCAGATTTTTCTTCTGATTTTTGTACTGTGGCTCCTGTCTTTCCAGAAACGACATCTTTGGTGTCCTTTTTGTCCTGGATTAATTTTTCTGCTGAGTTGAGGAGACGATTGAGACGAACATCCATGTCCTACCTTCCTTGGTAAAGGCCTTATGTCTCGGCGGTGCCTGGGCATAAATCCTATGACTACCAGTCTAATTTTCGGTTAGCCTGTACAAGGAAAATAAACTTTTTCTAAAAAAAGTAAAGAATTATTAAAGTTGACTCAAGTTTTTGCAAGGTTTTGCTTGTGGGAGTTTATGGAAAGAAACCAATTTCTTCTCTTTCTCTCCTTTTTGTTCTCCACCATTGCCACAATTCTCGGAATTGCCATTTTGGTATCAGGTTCGAGCCTGGCCCGTTTCTCTAGTGGAACCGGTGGTGGTCTTTTTCAAGCCAGTGAAATCGGTGCCGTCGTCATACCGATCGTAGGTGAGATCCACTCCGGAGAATCTACTTTTGATTCCACAGGTGCTGACTCCGTTTTACGCCAATTACGCGAACTGGAAGAGGACGGGAATGTCAAAGGAATCCTTCTTGAGATCAACTCACCAGGCGGAACGGTAGCCGCTTCCCAAGAGATTTTCAACGAACTCCTCCATTTGCGTAAAACCAAGAAGATTGTGGTGAGTATGAAAGATGTCGCCGCTTCTGGTGGTTATTATATCGCAGCCGCGTCGGATTATATCTTTGCACAAAACGGAACCATTACGGGATCCATTGGAGTGATTTCCTTTGCCCCCAACGTAAAGGGACTTCTAGATCGTTATGGGGTGGGAGTGCGCACCTACAAGGCAGGGAAATACAAAGATATGTATTCCCCTTTTCGCGATTCTACCAATGAAGAAGATGATATGATTGGCAAACAGTTACAAGACACCTATCGTAAGTTTGTTGAAGATGTTGCTAAAGGAAGAAACAAAACCGTTAAGTCCATCGAAGAATTAGCTGAAGGTAAAATTTATTCTGGTGAAGATGCATTTCGTAACAAACTTGTGGATGACATCGGAGGGAGAAGGGAAGCTCATAAAAAACTTTCTGAACTTTGCCAATACGATGGCCTCATTCCACTTTTTGAACAAGAGGTATCACCTTTTGATCGATTTTTACATTCATTGGGTGTGACTTTTTTTGGAGACAATACTCATGTATCTAAAATCAGGTCACTCATCCAATCACAAGTTTTGGTGATTTTACCAACTGCACTTGGGAAATTGATGTTATGAGAGATTTTTTCTTCGACTTAGTTGATGTATTAGAATTAGTATTTTTGGATCCACTTCGTTATTCGGAGGAGATCCAAGAAATTCCTTTTGCAATAAGCCCAGTTTCAAGTTGGATGTTTTCTATTTTGGCCGCATTATCTTTGTCAGTGGGGATGAGTATTCTTTCTGCACCTTATACTATTTCCACTTTATCATTTTTGTTTTTTGGATTTATAGCAAACTTGTTTATGTTTCGTTTTTTCCCTTTTTTTTATGCATTGGTAGCTGACTATTATGTACAAAAGAAAGGAAGATCACAAAAATTATTGTTTTTACTGCTATTTTCTAGACATTCAGTCGTATTGTTTTTGTTATTTGCCCCTGTTAGTATTGTTTTTCACGCTGTCGGACTTTCAGGACTTGGATCAGGATTCTTTTTACTTTTAACATTTGTATTTCTTTATAGTCTGGCTCTTTCTCGTGGACTTAAATCCATTTATGAATTACGAAATCGTGACTCTCTTCGATTTTCATTTTATGCATTGGGATTAACGATTCTATTTCCTTTTTTAATGAATTTGTATACAGCAACCAATATCCTCCAATCGATTTCAGGCGGTTTTTAGTTTGAATTTACTCATCACAAATGACGACGGAATTTCTTCCGCCGGAATCAAAGCTTTGGAACGAGTCCTTGGTAAATCTTATAACACTTATCTCATTGCTCCTTTAAAAGAACGTTCTGTCACTTCCATGGCGCTGACAGTGTTCCAAGGAATGCGAGTCGAACGGATCAACGACAATCATTACATCGCGGATGGATTTCCTGCGGATTGTGTGAACATTGGTTTGTATGCAGAGATCTTTCCAAAAATTGACTTCGTGATCTCTGGGATCAACCGTGGTGTGAATATGGGTTATGACGTCCATTATTCAGGAACAGTAGGTGCGGCGAAACACGGTGCCCTTCATGGAATTCCTTCTCTTGCTGTAAGTTCTGGTAGGATTGATCCAGAGGATGATTACGAAAAAGAAGCAGAACTTGTTTTATCATTTCTTTCGAAATACAAATCGCAGATCGAACCTGGTGAAGTTTGGAATTTAAACTTTCCTCCTGAAATCGGTGGTTCTGGCAATTTAAACGAAATCGTATTTACGAGACTGGGCCGCCGTCGTTACTCCGAAAAATATGAAAAAAAACAAATCATCGAAGGTGTGAGCGAATTCCAGTTAAACGGGAGTTTGCTTGGACACGACGAAGAAACGGGAACTGACTTTGAAGCCTATTACCAAGGAAAACTTCCCGTCACCCCCATCCAATTGGATCTAACAGAAAAAAAACGACTTATGGAATTACAATCTAAGTAGAACCCATGGCAGAAGAAACAGACTACCTCGGATACATGAACAAGGGCAATTATGCCATGGCACTGAATCTTTTGGATCAGGCCTTACTCCAAAATCCCGAAGACCCCGTCCTTTTATATAATTTTGCTTTGTGTTGTTTTCAGACCAAAAATTTCAAAAAATCGATTCAGGTTTTGGATCGTATCCTCAGCGAATACCCAGGTTTTATCGAACTCGATAATGTGTACCGTCTGAAAGTGTTTGCTCTTGTGGAACTAAAGGATTGGGAAACAGCTGAATCTATCATCAAAGAAAGGTTGCAAGTGGCGGTGGACGATGCCAAACTTCTTTCTTTTTTGGCCCATGTGTATGAATACACTCATCGGTTGGAAGAGGCCATCGATATTCATCGAAGGATTCTAAGGCACACTCCCGATTATAAAAACAGTTTGAACTCACTTGGTTACCTTTTGGCTTTAAAGAAAAAAACAACTGCCGAAGAACGTTCGGAAGCCATCAGATCATTGAAAAAAGCATTGGAAATGGATCCAAACAATCCGGCCTATCTGGATTCTTTTGGATACTTCCTACAAACCATAGGTAAACCTGAAGAAGCATGGAAGGCCTACCGCAAGGCTCTACAAAAGAATCCAAACCATCCCGTTCTCCTAGAAAGACTCAAGAACCTAAAGAAATAAATCTCCCTTTTGTTGACACAGTCCCTTAACCAAAAACACTGGTGATTCAAGGACTTTCTCGGGATGTAGCGCAGTGGTAGCGCATCTGTTTTGGGTACAGAGGGTCGCAGGTTCAAATCCTGTCATCCCGAATCAGTTGGTTCTATCCGACCCGGTAGCTCAGCTGGATAGAGCAACTGCCTTCTAAGCAGTTGGTCGGGGGTTCGAATCCCTCCCGGGTCAAAACGATATAGAAATGGTGGATGTAGTTCAGCGGTAGAGCCCTGGTTTGTGGTACCAGTCGTCGCGGGTTCGAATCCCGTCATCCACCCACCTAAATCGCCTTCGGCGATTCAAATTCCAAACAAACTTACATTAGAAACCAAACGCTTAGGATTCGAACGATTTTGCGATAGAGTTCGAGTAGTCAATTGGGCAAGACACCTTCCACTTATTATTTCCCATTCAGCGTTAATACTTTCTTCAACATGCCTAGGGCGCCGAACAGCATACATGGATGTATGCGTGCGAGAGCTCTGGCCACGGAGGGCC